>CAZMGX010000028.1:0-24457 GCA_964565915.1 uncultured Gemmatimonas sp. | reverse complement strand
GCGGCACCAAGCCAACGGTTTCTCGATGTCGGCAGGCCGCGCGAGTCATTCGCGATCAGCTTCACCCTGCGCGCCGAGCGAGGTAGCGATGTCGCGCCGTGATGCCGTGAGCCTGCGCGAGCGACGGGTGGTGGTCGGCGGCGCCCTCGTCATCGCCATCAGCCTCGTGCTGACGTATGCGGTCGTGCCGTTCATCCGACAATGGACAACGCGCGAGGCGGAAATCGCCGTGGTCCGTGATCGCCTGACGTATCTCGAATCGCTCACCGCACGCGTCGGCGCGATCGAGAAAAGTGCGGCCGCTTCCGAGCGGCAACTCTCGAGCGAATCCCGGCGCGTCATGCACGCCCGGTCTGCGACCCTGGCCGCCAGCGCGCTGCAGTCGCTGCTTCAGGACATGGCGGATGCAAGCGCACTCGCCGTGTCGCGCCTCGAAGTGTCGGCCGACGATACCCTCGGCGCCGCACCTGACGTTTCCGATTCCGTCGCGCCCTCTAGTGGTGGCGTCACGCGCCCGGCGGCCGGGCTGCAGATTCCTGCCACCATTTCGGCGTACGGCGATATCCACGGCGTGGCCCGTTTCCTCGACCTGCTTGGCAGTGGGCCGCGCGTGCTCGTCCTCGAACGACTGGCCGTGCAACGGAATGCCGCCTTGCTCGGGGCCCCGGATGTCGTCCAGTTCACCGCCACGCTGCGCGCCCCGGTACTCCCCGAATGAGCGCGACGTCTACCGCCTCCGCGCAGCGACGCCTGATGCAGGTGCTCGATGTGGCGACGATCGGTGTGCTGCTGGCAGCAGCCGCGGTGTGGTTCTGGCCGGTCTCGCTGCCCAGTGGTGCATCAGGTCCTGGCGGCGGCGAGCGCGCAGCGCCCGCGCCCGTGCCCGACGCGATTGCCCCAGATACTCCGGAATCCGTGTTGCGCATCGCGTCGGCGGACTCCTTGGTCGCGGCGGTCGTGGACGGGAACGTGTTCAGTGCCACGCGACGCGCGCCACGTTCGCGGTTCGTGGTACCCGGCCGGGAACCCGTCGGCAATAGCCCCGTCATGCTGGGCACGATGGAACCGGCGGCCGGCGATTCGGCGGCGGCCGAGCCGGATGAGTATCCCCGACTGTCCGGCATCGTCGGCGCGTCGGGCGAACGCCGCGCGTTGCTGCAGCTGCGTGCCGCCGACGGTGCGCCGCGCTTGTATCGGGTCGGGGAGGTGCACGCCGGGTATCGCGTGGTGCGCATCGATACCACCCTCGTCGTCCTGTCCAGTCGAACCGGAATGCGCACCGTGCGCCTGTTGCCACGTGTGATGCCAGACTCTCTCGAGATGATGCCGTGACCCTGCACCGCCGATCACCCATCGTGAATTCCTCGCGTGTCGCGCCTTTGCGCGTCGTGCGCACGGCCCTGTCCTGGGCGGTGCTCATGGCGACCTTGGCCTCGGCCGTGACCGCGCAACCGCCGGTTCGAACCGGCGCCAGCCAGGGGCCGCAGGGGACGACGCTCGACTTCGTCAACGCGCGGCTGGTCGACGTGATTCGCACCATGGCCACGATGCTGGGCCGCACCGTCGTGACGAGTGATGTCCCGGACGTGCGCATCACGTTCTCGACGGCGGCGCCGGCCAATCCGGGTGAATTGGAAAGCCTCTTCGAGTCGCTGCTCGAATCGCATGATCTCATGCTCGTCGCCAAGGGCAACATCGCACAGGTGATGCCGACGGACAAAGCGCCGGCGACCGGCACCTTACGAACCGGATTTGCGTTTCCCGATCCACCGCCACTTGGCCTCGTTACACAGCTGGTGCCGCTGCAATCGATCCGTGCCGACGAAGGGGCAGACGCGTTGCGCGCGATCCTGTCGAAGGGGGCGCGGGTCGAACCCGTCGCGCGATCAAATGCGCTGCTCATCACCGATCGCGGCGTCAATGTGTCGCGCTACCTGGCACTGCTGCAGCAACTCGATGCCGCGCCGGCCGGCGAGTCGGGCCTGCGCACATATGTGGTCAACCTCAAGTACGCGTCTGCGGATGACCTGGCCGGTGCGCTCGGACAGTTGTTCGGGGTGCAGGTCGCGGGCGGCAGTACGGGTTCGCTGTCCGACCGATCACTCTCGCGCGCCCTCGACACCTTCCGCTCGCGCGAGGCCGAGACCTTCCGGCAGCGCAGCATGCCGATCACCGGGAATCCCACGACGCCGGCGGTCGCCGCCACACCGCGAGATTCTGCGGCAGGCCTGCTCGTCGGGCGCACCACGATCGTGGCCAATGCCCCGACGAACGCCCTCGTCATCCGCACGGCGCCGCCGAACTACCCGTTGCTCAAGGAGACGATCGACGCCCTGGACACACGCCCCGCGCAGGTACTGTTCGAAGTCACGATCGCCGAGATCGCACTCGGGCGCGGTTTCGAGTTTGGCGTCGATTGGTCGGCGGTGAATCGCGGGGGAGATGTCCAGGGGCAGTTCGGCAACCCGAGCATTCCCGATACGGGATCGACGTCGGCGCTGCTGCGCCTCGTGCGATTGGATGGCACGGCCGTGCGCGCGCTGCTGCGTTCGATCGCGTCGACCAGCGACGTCCGGGTGCTGTCGACTCCGGAGATCATGGCCACCAACAACCGCGAGGCGACGATCCTCGTGGGCAGCAAAGTCCCGTTCATCTCCTCGACACGCCTCGGCAACGATGTATCGATCGACCGCGCGGTGCAGTATCAGGATGTCGGAACCAAGCTGTCCATCATTCCGACGATCAACGATGATGGCTACGTGTCGGTCCAGTTGCTGCAGGAAGTCAGCTCGCTCACACAGCAGACGGTGACGGCGGCGCTGAGTGCGCCGGTCATCTCGACGCGAGAGGCCAGCACGCGGGCCACGTTGCGCGATGGGCAGACGGTGGTGATTGCCGGACTGATCGGCGAAAACCGCACGGTCTCGCAGCAGGGCATCCCGCTGCTCATGCACATTCCCTATCTCGGTGCGCTGTTTCGTCGCCAGGTGGACACGCGGCAGCGTACGGAATTGGCGATCTTCGTGACGCCGTATCTCGTGCGGTCCGACGCCGATGCGGACGCGATCCGTGAGCGGCTGCGCAAGCGTCTCGAAGAGAAGTCACCGGGTGTGCTGGACGGAACGCCGCTCACGCGCAAGCCACCCGGCGGATCGCCGGATCGGTGATGTCCGACCATGTGCGCGAAGTGACGACCGCCGCGCCCGAGCGCGACGTACGGATGCTGCGTGATGCGGCGGCCGGTGCGCTGGCGTTGCGTTTTCCCTCGCGGTGGTTGGAGGAGCACGCAGTGCTGCCGCTGGCCGTGTCCGATGGGGTGGCGCGCGTCGCGGCCGACGGTCCCATCGCCCCCACGATCGCTGATGTACTGGCGCGGGCGTTGGGTGGTGCGGTCGAGGTACAGACATTTCCCGCGGCGGACATTCGCGCGGCGCTCGTGGCGGTTCCCCGCACCACCGCGTCGACGCGTCCGGCCGGTGACGTGCTGCAAGGCGAGGTGACCGAGTCCCTCGATGATCTTCGAGCGCTCGCCAGCCGCGAACCCGTGATTCAGGTCGTCAACGCGCTGCTGTCCGAGGCGGCGCGCAGTGGGGCGAGCGACGTCCATTTCGAATCGACGACCGAGGGCCTCCGAGTCCGCATGCGTCGCGACGGCGTCCTGCAGGATGTGCAGCAACTCGGCGCCGCCTTTCGCGCGGGCGTGTTGTCACGGCTCAAGGTGGTCGCCGGACTCGATATCGCGGAACGCCGACTGCCGCAGGATGGGCGAGCGCGCGTGCAGGTCGACGGCCGCGAAATCGATGTGCGCGTGTCGACGTTGCCGGCCCTGCACGGGGAGAGCCTCGTCTTGCGTCTGCTGGACAGCGGGGGGACGCGGAGTCGATCACTCTCCGATCTGGGCATTACCGCGTCGGTGCGAGAGGCGTGGACGCAGCTGGTCGCACGCAGTTCAGGCCTGCTGCTGGTGACCGGACCGACGGGCTCGGGAAAGACCACGACCCTGTACGCGTCGCTGTCCGAGCGCAGCACGCCGGGTGTGAAGGTGGTGACGGTGGAGGATCCCGTCGAATACCGACTGGACGGCGTGGTTCAATTGCCGGTCAACACCAAGGCCGGCTTCGGATTCCCGAATGCCCTCCGGGCGATCCTGCGACACGACCCTGACGTCATTCTCGTGGGGGAAATGCGTGACGTCGAGACCGCCGAGGTCGCAGTACAGGCTGCGCTGACCGGGCACCTGGTGCTGAGTACGCTGCATACGACCGATGCCACCGGGGCGATTGCCCGACTGACGGAAATGGGGGTGCCGGGGTACCTGCTGGCCGCCACGCTGCAGGGCGTGTTGGCGCAGCGCCTGGTGCGTCAGACGTGTCCGTCATGTGGTCGCTGGCGCGATCTCACGAGCGAAGAGCAGGCCATGTTGCGCGCCGCCGTGCCGCCCGTCGAGCCGCCGATCGAGCGGGTCTTCGAGGGTCTGGGCTGCGATGCCTGCGCACAGAGCGGGTATCGAGGCCGTGCCGCGATCACCGAGTTGCTGGTCCTCGACGACGCCCTGCGTGCCACGTTCGTGAACGGCGCGTCGCTCGACGCCCTGCGTGCGACCGTCCGCGCGCGCGGCGTGACGTCATTGCAGCACGACGGATGGCGTGCCGTGCGCGACGGGCGCACGACGATCACCGAAGTCTCTCGCGTGGTGAGCGAGGACGACGGCCGGTGACCGAACGGGTCGGCGCGAGCGCGCGCTGGCGATATCGCGCGGCCGCGGCCGACGGGGCGGCCGTGCGCGGCGAGATCGACGCCGACAGCGAGCGCGACGCGGTCGATGCGTTGCGCCGACGCTCGCTGTGGGTGGTGGAGCTCGAACCGATCTCGACGTCCCGCGCGCGGGTCACTACCGCTGCCGTCTCACCGAACGCAGTAACCGCCAGCGCACCGTCGATCGTGTCGACCGGCGTCGCGCCGGGGTGGCGCTTGCCATGGACGACGGCGGGTGACGCCGACCTGGCGGTCGTGATTCGATCGATGGCGACATTGCTTGGCGCGGGCGTGCCGCTTCACCGCACCCTGACCTACGCGGCGCAGGAGGCGGCCAGTGACGTGCAGCGAGCGGCCTTCAGTGCACTGCGCGCCGCCATCGAGCGCGGTGATGCGCTGAGCGCCGCCGTCGCCGCCCAGCCGATCTTCCCGACGGTCTTTGCGCCGCTCATCGCTGCGGGGGAGAGCTCCGGGACGCTGAACAGCAGTCTCGCGTTGTTGGCCGACCATCTGGAGCGCCGCGACGCGCTGCGAACGAAAATCCGGAGTGCCCTGATTTATCCCGCGATACTCGGCTTGGCGTCACTGGTCGGCGTGATCGTCATCCTGTTGGTCGTCGTGCCGCGATTCGCCGAGCTCGTGACCGACAGCGGCGGCACGCTGCCGACCAGTACCCAGCTGCTGATCACGCTGAGCACAGTCGTCTCGCGGGGATGGTGGATCATCCTGCTCACCGGTGGGGCCGCGGCCGCACTTGTGGAACAGCTGCTACGGACGCCGGCGTTTCGTCGACGATTCCATGAGCGACGGCTGTCATGGCCACTGATGGGTCGGCTTGAGCGCACGCACGTCGCCGCGGGATACACGGGCACGCTCGCCGTTGGTCTGCGTGCCGGGGTGTCGATGCTTGGTGCGATGGCGTTGGCGCGAGGGGTCGTGCGCAATCAGGCGATGGCAGCGGCGTTGACGGACGCGGAAGCGCGGGTACGTGGCGGCAGCCCTCTCGCCGACTCCCTGCGAGGCGTACTGCCGCCGCTGGCCGAGCGGCTGCTCGAAGCCGGTGAGGCGAGTGGTGACGTCGCCGGGATGGCGGCGCGGGCGGCCGAGGCAGCCGACGGCGAATTGCAGCGCACCCTTTCCCAAGCCGTTGCCCTGATCGAGCCGGTGATGATTCTCGGTTTCGGCGGGGTGGTCGGGTTCGTGGCGCTGGCCCTGCTGCAGGCGATTTACGGCCTTAACGCGAGCGCGCTGTGACCAGTCTCACCGACCGCGCTCAGGAGTGTCGGTAGGCCGTCCGATGATGGGGGAGAGTGTGGCGTCAGCGGGTCGGCGCCTCGTCTCCCGGTTCCTGGGTTTCGCGGCGGGGTGCATTTGTCACAGAATACGACCCTGTTCCGTGCCATTGTAGAGTTCGATACGAGAAACGTGTTGACAGTCGGCGAGCTAGACCCGAGCATGCGGCACAGGTGTTCGACCTCAACCCTCCGGTGTAAATCCATGCCCACGTTACAGGACGCGGCAGTGCGCGATCAGGACCCTGCGGACGTTTCCCCGGCAGAGGCGGAAACGCGGACACCAAGTCGCCGTCGGTTTCTGGCCTATGGGGCGAGCGCGGTGGCGGCCGCCGCCGGGGCGTCGGCACTCGACGCGCAGACTGGCCTGTCGCGAGGAAAGCCGGTTCGCAAGCCGGTGCCGGCGGGGACGCGCGTGGACCCATCGGTGCACTGGCAGGACCCGATCCTTCGTCTGGTGCGCCGCATCACCATGGGCCTCGAACCCACGGAGATCCTCCTGGCACGCCAGCTCGGGTACGCCGGGTACCTCGAGTATCAGCTGAACGGGATCTTCATCGAGGACAGCGCCACCGACACCGCGGTCGCCACACGCTATCCGTTGCTGTCGCAGTCGTACGCGCAGCTGCGCGTCGCCGACGGCAATGAGATCTACAACCAGTTGGCAGACGCGGCCCTGTACCGCGCGGCATTCTCGCGGAAACAGTTGCTGGAGCGGATGGTCGAGTTCTGGACGGACCATTTCAACATCCGGTACTTCGACGACGTGCAGTATCGCAAGGCGATCGATGATCGCGTCGTCATTCGCCAGCACGCCCTTGGCAAGTTTCCGGACATGCTGCGGGCCTCGGCCCACAGTCCCGCAATGCTGCTGTACCTGAACCAGAATACCAGCCGCGGTGACAACGGGCGCACGCCGAATCAGAACTACGCACGCGAAATCATGGAGCTGCATACCGTCGGGGTGGATGGCGGCTATACGCAGAATGACGTCGCGCAGTTGTCACGCATTCTGACCGGCTGGTCGTTCAACAACACGACCGGGGATTTCTTCTTTCAGCGGACGTGGCACGACTTCACCGCGAAGACCTTCCTGAACACCGCGTTCCCGGCCATGCCGTCCAACAGCACGGCGGCGCAGTTCAAGGCCGAAGGTGACACCGCAATCACCATGCTGCTGAATCGGCCGGAGACGGCGCGATACATCTCGACCAAGATGGCAGCGTGGCTGCTGGCGTACACGCCGCCGCAGGCCGTCATCGATGCGACCGCGGCAGTGTACACCGCCACCGGCGGTGACATCCGCGCCATGATCCGCACGATCCTCACGGCCAAGAACCTGATGGCCGCCCCGGCCAAGTACAAACGTCCCTTCCATCTGGCGGCGTCGTCGCTGCGCGGCATGGGGGCGGAGGTCGCCAATATCCGCGCGACGCGTCAGCGGCTCGACGCGATGGACATGTCCCCGTTCAACTGGGAACAGCCCGACGGCTATCCCGACCGAATCAGTTGGTGGAGTGGCTTGGCGACCCAGCGCTGGAACTGGGCCAACTACATCTCGACGCAGAACAATGCCGCGACCGTACGCGTCGATGTGGCGACCAAGTTCCGCGCCCCGGTCAACAGCGCCGATGGCGTGATGGACCAGATCAACGTGCGCATGTTCGGCGGAGAGATGCCCGCCTCGCTCCGAACGTCACTGCGTGCGTATCTCGTCGGCGGCACCTTCAACGACACCCGCGTTCGTGAGACGCTCGCGCTGGCCGCCAGCAGCCAGGAGTTCCAATGGTACTGACGTTCCGGGTGACCCGTCCCTCACTCGTTCGCCGCTCACGCCCGACCAGGACTTTCCGCCATGCATGACGAAAAAGACACCGCGGGCTGTCAGGAGTATCGCTCACTGGCCCGTCGCGACTTCCTGATGCAGGGAGCGGGCTTCGGCATCGCCGCGTTGCTGCCGTCGTGGCTGCCGAATGTGGTGCTGGCCCAGTCGTCGTCGAGTCGCGACATCATCATCTCGGTCTTCCTCAGCGGTGGCTGCGACGGCATGTCGTTGGTCGTACCGTTCGGCGATCCGGACTACTACACCGGTCGTCCGACGATCGCCGTGCCGCGCCCGGATGCGGCCGGTACCGGTCCCAAAGCGGTGGCGCTCGACAACTTCTTCGGTTTTTCTCCCGGTATGGCGCCGCTCATGCCCGCCTACACGGCCGGCGACCTCCTCGTCGCACACGCGACCGGGTCCGTCGACACGTCGCGTTCGCACTTCGACGCCCAGCGGTACATCGAAGTGGGCAAGCCGCAGGACCTGAACCTGGTGACGGGCTGGCTGGGTCGGCATCTCGCGACGAGCACGCCGCTGCGTTCCACGGCGCCGTTGCGTGCCCTCGGCCTCACCAGCGGACTCCCGACGACACTGGTCGGTGGCCCGAAGACGCTGCCAATCTCCAATCCCGCGTCGTACCGCATCGATGGCAACAGCGGCACCGCCAATGCGCGTACGCAGTTCCTGGCAGCGAACTACGCCTCGGCGCCAGAGCCGGTGAGTGCCAACGCGCTCGATGCCACCAACACCATCGCGCTGTTGCAGACCATCAACTTCAGCGGCTATACCACGCAGAACGGTGCCGTGTATCCGAACACCGGTTTCGGTAACGCCCTGAAGTCGTCGGCCGCCCTCATCAAGGCCGACGTCGGTGTCGAGGCCATTCACGCCTTTCTCGGCGGATGGGATACCCATTCAACGCAGGGGCCGCTGCCGGGCATCGACGGACAGTACATGCACAACCGCATGTTGGAGTTCTCGTCGACGCTGGCGGCGTTTTACGCGGACGTCATCCAGGGGACGACCGCCAACAAGGTGACGGTCGTCGTCATCTCCGAATTCGGCCGCAATGCCCGCGAGAACAGCGATCGCGGCACCGATCACGGTCGTGGCAACGTCGCGTTCGCCATGGGCAAGAACATCAACGGCGGCCGCGTGCTCGCCAGCTGGCCCGGCCTCGCCCGGGAGAACCTCGAGTCCGGTCAGGACCTGCGCGTAACCATCGACCACCGCGACATCCTCGCGGACATCGTCAAGAACCGGCTGCAGAACCCCAACATCGCGACGATTTTTCCGGACTTCACGCCGCAGAATCGGAATATCACCAAGGCGTAAGCAACTGGGGCGCGAAGCCGGACCTAACGACAACTACGATATCGGATATCCGATATCAGATATCCGATATCGTAGTTCGTTGCTCCCCGCTATCGCGCCGGTCGCTGTTCAGGCCGCCCGCCCGGATGCCACGCGGGTCGCATGCCGTCCGACAGCAGTCGCAGCGCCCGCGCCGTCGCCGTGATCACCTGCGTCATGTGCGGTGCATCGATGATCCCGGGTTCATCCTTGGGATGGTGATACGGCGACACCAAGTTGTAGGACGACAATGAATGCGCGGGAATGCCGATGCGCGCGAACGCCGCGTTGTCGCTGCGCTCGAAGAACCGCTGGGTCGGACGCGGATCGGGCACGAGAGGGATACCGTTGTCGGCGAGGAGATCCCCCATCGTCGACCGCTCGTACCCCGTCAGCCACGCCTTGCCGAACCCACCCGCCAGGGAGTCGGCATGGGCAATCATCTCGATGTTGAGATCGACGACCGTTTGATCCAGCGGTCGCGCCGGATGCGCGATGTACCAGCGCGTGCCAAGCCCGCCGACTTCCTCACCCGTGATCGCCATGAACACGATCGAACGCTTCGGGCGCGGACCGTTGCGCAGCGCCTTGGCCATCTCGATCACGGCGATCACGCCGGACGCATCATCGTCAGCGCCATTGTTGATCGAATCACCATCCACGGCGCGACCGAAACCGATGTGATCGTAGTGCGCGGTCACGAGCACGAACTCGTTGCGCAGCGCCGGGTCCGAGCCGGTGAGAACGCCCACGACATTCGCCGATCGCAGTCGATCGGCCGGGGCAAGGGAATCCCACGCGGCCCATGAGGCGACCGCCACCGGACGCGGTTGTGCCGGAGGCCCTGCGGGCGCGCCGGGAATCGGTCGGGCCGCGACGGCCTGCAACGGGATGTGCTGCAGATATCCGCCGGAATCGCCGGCCGGTGTCAGCCCGGCCGCCTTGAACTGTTCCGCGATCCACTTCGACGCACGCGCGCCACCAACCGAACCGGTCCGGCGGCCTTCCATCGAATCGGCCGCGAGAATGTTCATGCTGCGCTGAATCGTCGCCGCGTCGAATCGATCGGCGTACACCGACGCCGCGCGCGTCGCCGTCGCACGAGGCGCCACGTCCGCGATCATCGCCAGCCACTGCCGGTTGCCGCTGACCGCCAGTCGCGTGATGCCGCGCAGATGGGCAAACGCGAAATCCGCCAGCTCGGTCCATGCGGCGTCGCCGCGACGCCAGACGTAGAGCTTCGTACCCTGCCCCATCAACAGCGTCGTGCTGTCCACCCACGCCACATCCTCGGCACGCGGCAACGTCTTCACCAGCGTGTCGACTTTCTTCGTGCGCGGATCCAGATCCATCACGAACCAGTCACTCGCACTCTTCTGCACGTAGCTGATGCGCGTCGTGCCGGGGATCCGATGCAACGAGCGGCCGATGTTCTGCGCCATCACCGTACTGCCGGGCCGACCGACCGTGGCGACATGCAGCGTCGCGGGCGACCCCAGCACGAACATCGCCCACGTGGAGTCGTCGGCCTGTGCGAAGTATCCCACCGGCTTGATGTCGGGGAACATGACCGACGGCGCCCGATCATCGAGTGGCAGCTTCCACAACCGCTGCGTCGAGTCCGCTTCTACGCGGATGACGGCCAGCGCCTTGTCGTTCTCCATCGGGTACGCCGAATACTCACTTTCCGGCGCCGTACGCCGGGCGGGGACGGCGAGGCCCGTGTTGAAATCGTAGCGGTAGATGTCCGTCTGCCCGTCGCCACGATTCGACGTGTAGAACAGCTCGCGCGACGACGCGGCGAAGGCGGCTTGATTGTCGTAGCCGTCTCGGCGCGTGAGGTTGGCCGGGACGCCCACCTTGAGCGTCGCTCCGGCTCCCGTCAGCGGTACGAGGTACACATCGGGTCCCGGCGTCGGCGCGGCGGCGGGGGGCCGAGGCGTCGTGCCCTGCGCACCAACGGAGGCGGACCACGCCGTCATGGCGACGAGCATCGCCGCGTATCGATCGATACACGCCCGCTGAACGCGAGCCCGGCGGAAGGGGTAGGAGGGAATCATGCCCGAAAGCTACGCCTTTGGCGGTTGCGCGGCACGGCTCCGCACGGCTAGCCTCACCACGATGCGCTCACCGTTCCGCTCCCTGCTCCCCGCCCAGTTCCCTTCCCGGTTCCTCGGCAGACGTCTCTCCCGCCTTCGGCGCGATCTGGGGCTCATCGTCGCGGTGCTCGGTCTGGCCGCCTGCGAAGAGAGCACCGGACCCGACACGCCACCACCGCCGCCACCGGCACCCGTGGCGAGTCTCAGCACCGCACCGGTGTCGCTGTTTCTGCAGGCCGGTCAGTCGCGGACGATCCAACTCGAGGCGAGGGACAGCGCCGGTGTGCTGGTCAGCGTACCCGCGGTCACCTGGCGCAGTGATGCGACCGCGATTGCCACGGTCGATGGAACGGGCACCGTCAGCGCGATTTTGCCGGGGACCGCGCGCATCTCCGCGACGTTCGGCAACCTCGTGGCCAACGTGCAGATCGGCGTCACGGCGCTCGCGCCGGGTGTCCAACAGTGGCGCACGGCTCGGGTCGGCCTGACCGATTTTACGCTGCTCGGCATCTGGGACGATGGTCAGGGGACGACGTACGGCGTCGGTCAGAACGGCACCTTCCTCCGTTCGCGCAATGACGGCCCGTGGGAGCTGATCCCTCTTGGCACCACCGAAACGTTCGTCGGCATCTGGGGCGCCTCACCCACGGATATCTGGATCGTCGGCACCGGCGGCCTGATTCTGCGTGGCAACGGAACCACCTTCAGCACCGTCGCCAGTGGGACGACCGTGGCCTTGCTGGAAGTGTGGGGTCGCTCGGCCAGCGAGGTGTACGTTTCCGGCGATCAAGGCACAATCCTGCGATGGGACGGCACGCAGTGGACGAAGCAGACCACGCCCGTCACCGATGACCTCTGGGGCATCTGGGGATCGGCGAGCGACAACGTGTTCGTCGTGGGCAACAACGGCGTCATCCTGCGGTACGACGGCGTGCGCTGGCTGCGCATGCAGGGGCCCAACAGCAACCCACTGTTCGACCTCTGGGGCACCAGCGCCAACAACATCTTCGCCGTCGGTACGAGCGGGACGGTGCTTCGCTTCGACGGCAGCACGTGGAGCGCGATGCAGACGCCCGGACTGGCGAACCTGTTCGCCATTCGCGGCCGGTCGTTCAACGATGTGTACGCCGTCGGCAACACCGGTGCGTTCTGGCACTTTGATGGTGCGATCTGGCGCAGCGTCGACGTGGGCACCGGCCAGAATCTCCGTGCGATCACGACGCGCGCCGATGGGACACTGCGACTGGCCGCCTGGTGGGGCACGATCGTCACCGTGCGTGGGGAAGGCCAGCTGGCCGTCGGCACAACGGAGATCTCCGATCCGGTTTTTCTCTCGGCCTATAGCGCGCCCACGGGCCCCATGTTCGCGGTAGGATACGGCGGGGCGATCTTCCGGCGCACCGGCACCACCTGGGTGCCCGACGCGGCACCCGGCACGAACGATCTGTACGGGATCAGCGGCAGCGGAGCGAACGAGATCATCGCGGTCGGTGATACCGGGGCGATTCTGCGCTACAACGGCAGCACATGGCAGCGACAGTCTTCACCGACGACCTCACTGCTGCGCGCGATCTGGAGCGGTGGGCCGGGGCAGTCGGTCATCGTTGGTGAGCGCGGCACCATCTTGCGGGCAAGCGGAGGGCCGTGGGCGCTGCAAGCGAGCGGCACGACGCAGTTTCTGCGTGCGGTCTGGGGAAGCGATCCGGCGAACGTCTACGTGGTGGGTGACTCCGCCATCGTCCTGCGCTTCGACGGCGGCCGGTGGTCTGAACTCACCGTTCCGGTGTCGCGCACCAAACGACTGCGCGCCGTGTGGGGCACGGGCGCCAATGACGTGTTCATCGCCGGTGACGCGGGCACGATTCTGCGCTACGACGGCGTGCAGTGGAACGTGCAGCAGGTGCCGACGAGTCGTGACCTGCGCGCGCTGTGGGGCCGCGGCCCCACGGAGGTTTACGCCGCCGGCGACAGCGGCACGGTACTGCGATTCGATGGCCAGACGTGGCGCACTCTGAGTACGCCGGCGACTCGCATCATCTACTCGCTGTTCGGCATCGGCAACACCGGCGGCGTGGCGGCGGTGGGGGACGCCGGGAAGACCTACGAGGGGCAGCCGTAAAGACCCAACGAACTGCGATACAAGATATCGGATATCCGATATCCGATTTCTTGTATCGCGTGGTTCTGTCGCTCAGTGCGCCTGACTCGCCCCTCGCACATGCGCGATGTGGTGATCCCCATGCCACGCATACAACGCCACGACCTGCTCGATCGTCTGGCGACCGGTCTCCGGGTGCATCAGCACGCGCGCAAACTGCTCGGCGGTGAGCGTGCGCAGGAGTGCCACGATGCGCTCGTGCAGTGCGGCGAGCAGCGCGATCGACACACTCGGTGAGACCGCCGCGACATCGGCGTGCTGCACCCAGGCGTCCTGGTCGTATGGCTTGATTGTCGGCTCGGCTTCGGACAAGGCGAGCTTGACGCGAATGAACATGTTCATGTGACTGTCGACCACGTGGTGCACCACCTGTCGTACGGTCCAGCCGCCCGGTCGATACGGCTGCTCGACCTGCTCCGGGGTCAACGTCGCCAATGCGGCTGCCAATGCGGCCGGCTGGGCGGCGAGACGATCGATGAACGCCTGTCGCTCATCGGGCGTGTACGTCGGCTGGCGATGGAACCGGCCGATCGGATACGAAAGGGCGTCGGACATGGGTGCCTGGTGGTGTGTCAGGGTCGGTGCGCATCACGGCGTTGCTCCTCCTGATGCTCGCGGTCGCGTTGGTGACTGCGCTCCTCGACTTTCTCGCCAGCACGCCAGTTGGGCGCGGACGGCGCGTCCGGTTCGAGCGATCGCAGATACCGAACGATACGCGCAATCTCCTGTTCCGTGAACGGCCCCCCAAAATCCAGATGGTAGGGAGGCATCGTGGTACCCGGCACGCCAGCCGCAATCAGGTAGGTCAGTTGCTGGTCCGCCGTGACTGACAGGAACTCCTTGGCGGCCAGCGTCGGTGCAAGGCTGCCGCCACGCCCACCGGGACCATGGCACGCGACGCAATGTCGTTCAAACGACGCCGCGCCCTGCTCGATGGATTCCTCGGCCATCGCGCGGCGCGCCGCCGCCCGTCGCGCTGGTTCTCCGATGCGATACAATGGGAACGCCACGATCAGCACCGCCATGCAACACAGGCCGATCATGTACTGGCGATCGAGACTGCGGGCATCGGCCGGAGCATCGAGCGACGGAGGGGCGACCATTACGTGGCTCCGCCCGGCTCGCTGCATCCGCGGCCCGGCGACGGCGTGTCGAACCGGCGCTGTCCCAGCGGCGCCCCCTCGATCATCGTCGTGACGTCGACGGTGACGCGGCCATCGATGATGGCGATCGGATAGCGATCCATGCCACGTGGTGCCGGTCCGCTGACGTGTTCGCCGGCAAGATTGTACACGGAGCCGTGGCACGGACACTCGAAGCGCGCATTGCCGTCGCAGTACGGCACGCGACACCCGAGGTGCGGGCACTTCTGCGAGATCGCAAACAACTCCCCCTTGGCGCGCGTGACATAAAGGCGACCCTCGCGCACGAATGTAGCGGTGCCTTCCTCGTAGGCCTCGGGTGGCAGCAGCGGCAACCGCCCTGCACCCGCCACGTCGGCCAGCGGCGCCAAGGATTCGTAGGTCGTCCACGCCGCCGCCGTAGCCAGCAGGCCGCTGCCGATCATCCAGCCGGTTTCGAGGGCTTCACGTCGGGTCGGGCTCATGGTTGGTGACGCCTCATGGTTCGAAGTACAAATGCTCCCACGGCAACACGAAGGCCCATCCGGGTCCCCGGAAGAACGCACCGATCACCGTCAACGCAAACGCCACCAAACCGGCCAGCATGACCAAGGAGACAATCACCTTGCGATCGCTGGGCCGATACGTATCGTCGCGATCGATGTACGGCAGCGCCGACAGCAGCAGCACCAGCGCCGCCGGCGCCAGCACACCGGCCACCAGCGGATCGAAGTGCGCCAGCAACTCCTGAATGCCCACGAAGTACCACGGGGCCTTCGCCGGCTCCGGTGTGAGATTCGGATTGGCGTGCTCACGCAACGGCGCATCGAATGCGATCCCCATCGCCAGCACCACCACCATGGTGGCCAGCGCCGTCACCTGATGGCGCAGCAGCAGATGCGGCCACGTGAAGACCTCATCGTCGGGCGTACGCGCGTGCGCCGACTCGGCCGGTACCTGTACGTGGCCGAGCAACCGGATCCGTCCCGGTGACGCGGACGTCACAGCGACCGGAGTGACCGTCGCAGCGGGTGCCGCCGCACCGGCGGCGCTCTTCAGGTGCGTCGTACCCGGTGCAAAACCGTCCTTGCGCACCCGCCAGATGTGCACCGAGAACAGCAGACCGAAGAAGACCGTCAGCACCGCCACGTGCAGCACATAGAATCGCAGCAGGGCCGACTGCCCGATGGTGGCGCCGCCCAACAGCACGTTGCGCAGCCAGCCGCCGATCACCGGCACATAGTGCACCAAGTCCGAGCCGACGGTCACCGCCCAATACGCCAGCTGGTCCCACGGAAGCAGGTATCCGGTGAACGAATACGCCAGCGTGATGATCAGCAAACCGACGCCGATCACCCAATTGAACTGTCGCGGTGCCTTGTATGCGCCGTCCCAGAACACGCGCACGAGATGCAGGACGACCGTCAGCACCATCAGGTGGGCGCCCCACCGATGCACGTTCCGGATGAGCTGCCCGAAGCCGACCTGCGTCTTGAGCCGCTCCATGTCCCCATACGCAATGCTCACCGCCGGCGTATAGAAGAACATCAGGTACGTGCCGGTGATCAGCAGGAGCGCGAACAGCACGGTCGAGATGTACCCCAGGCGAAACGTGCTGCGGAAACGCAGGATCGCACGCGGAACGCGCACCGGATACAGGTGCAGGAACACGTTACCGAACGCGCGCTGAGCTCGGCCACGCGGTGAATCGATTTGCGGCGTCCTGACGATGCTGCGGTACACGTCGGTCGATTCAACCCACTGGCGCCACGCCGGTGTGCGGGACTCAGACATGGGTCACCACGCGCTGGAAGGACAACGCCTGCGGCGGACACCGATCGACGCACAGCCCGCAACGCACACACGCGGCTTCATCCAACGACAACGCGAGGAGCGCCGACTCCCGCAGCGCGTCGACCGACGCCGGCGTCAACGCGATGCACCCATACGGGCACACATCCACGCACAACCCGCACGCGATGCAACGCCCGGTGTCGAGTTCGATGTTGACATCGCACTGAAGACATCGCGCGGCCTCGCGTCGTGCGTCCATGGCGCCGAGGAGTTGCTCGACTTCATCGTGAAGCTGTCGTTCCACCACACGCAGGACCGGCAACACGCGGCGACTCACGGTGTCGTGGCCCGTCCATGCGCGCTGCGGCATGGCTGCGGGTGCCAGCACCATCTCGTCGCCATGTCGCGCGTCGTGCTTGCGGGGCGCGAGGCTGCCACCCGCAGCCAGGTCGTGGTGCATGGCGCGCGCCGCGCGCTGTCCGGCGGCGATCGCGTCGATCAGATCGCGCGGGCCCGTCGCTACATCGCCCGCGGCATACAGGCGCGCGTGAGACGTTCGCCCGTCGGCATCGGCGCGAACGCCGCGCCACGACGTCGACTCGAGACCCAAGGCCGCATCCAGGAACGTCGTGTCGGACTGCTGTCCGACGGCCAAGACGACGGTCGCGGCGCGTAGCGTTTCGTCACGGCCGTCCGCCAGGACGGGTTGGAACCGACCGGCCGCGTCGTACAAACTCATGATCGGCGCGATGACAACGCCCTCGACGCCATCAGTGCCCACGATCGCGCGCACGCCGTATCCAGCCCGCACGGTCACACCTTCCTGATCTGCTTCGTGCAGTTCTTCGCTGGGGACCGGCAGCGTCTCCCGCGACTCCGGCGCGATCAGGGTCACCGGCGTTGAGGTACTCCGCACGGCCGAACGTGCCGCATCGAGCGCCGTGTGCAGGACCGGCCACGTCGCGGTACGACGCGCCGTCCGGGCCGCGTCGAAGGCCACACTGCCACCACCCACCACCACGACCGGCGCACGCAGGGTGCTCAGCCGACCCGCGTTGATCGCCTGCAGTGCCTCGACCGCCGAAACCACACCGGGTAGTGCCGCACCCGGAATCGGCAACGTCCGTCCCCGACGACACCCGACGGTGATCAACACGGCGGCATGCTCGCGCAGCAGATCATCGAGATGGCGGTCCCGACCAATCTCACACCCGGTTTCCAGCATCACTCCCATCGAGAGGATCGCGGCGATCTCGGCGCGAATGACCTCGCGCGGCAATCGAAACGCCGGGATGCCCGCGATCAGCATGCCGCCCGCTTCGGCCCCCGCCTCGTAGAGCGTGACGGGATGCCCGGCGACGCGCAGTTCGTGTGCGGCCGCCAGTCCGGCGGGCCCCGCACCCACGATACCGATCGAGGGACCGGTTGCGCGCGGAATAGCCCCGTGTCCCTGGTGCCAGCGTGACCGTGGCGGCGACGCCGAGCCCGGCGGGGACGCGGCCTCGGCGCCGACCATTTCACACACCACCCGTTTCAGGGCGCGAATCGCGACCGGCGCGTCGATCACGCCGCGCCGGCACGCCCGTTCACAGGGCGCCGAACAGACCCGGGCGCATACGGACGGAAGCGGATTGTGCGCCCGCGCCAGATCGTACGCCTGCGCGAACTCACCGCGGGCGATCGCCTGCACATACCCGGCCGCATCAGTCCCGACCGGACAGGCCGCGCGGCAGGAGATCGTTTCGAGGTACCACTTCGCCGTCGGGGGCTGCGGGCGGGCATGTCGAGGCGCTGCGGGTCGCATCATATCGCCAGCCTACGGCGCGCGGGGAGCGAACCAGCGACGGCCGAGGGCCAGCACGCTGAACGTCGAGACCGCGATCCAACCGGTCGCCAAGGCCACACGCACGCTGCGGCCTCCGAAAGGCAGTGCCGTCAACAGCCAGTGCGGGATCAGCATCAGCACCAGCGTCAGCAATGCCGATGAGAGCATCGCCCAGAAGAATGCGCGCCGCCACGTCATCGGATCATCGAGTGCCGCCGGCTATGACTGGCGGATGGGCATGCAGATGAGCATGGGCAAATCTCACTGACGCGTGCGAACGCCGTAGTCGGGTATCCGACCGCAATTGCCGGGGTTTCGCCGACCGACATGGGTCGGGACGCGCCGGGTTCCGTCCCTGTCTCTCTCGCCGAAGCGGGGGCGGCGGCTTGCGATCCGCGCCTTCCGCCTCGGAGGTCCCGCACATACCATAGGCGTCGCACGACGGGCGTCGCACGACGACCTCGTGCTTGCCCACCGCCCGTTCCCGGAGCTTCCCCCGATGACCGCCTTGCGCGGCTCTTCCCTGCCCCTTGCCGTCTTAGCCCTGCTTGCGGCCGGGCTGACGGCCTGTCGTCCCGGCGCCCCCGCTTCGGGCACCGCTGGGGCCGCCGCAGCGTCAGGAGGAGCAGCGGCACCCTCCGGTGCCTGGCAGAACCTGTTCGACGGCACCACCCTCGCCGGCTGGCACAACTTCAAGACCCCTGGGGCACCACCGGCCGGCTGGGCCGTGATCGGCGGCGAGATCGTACGCACTGGACAAGGTGGCGACCTCGTCACCGACAAGCAGTACGCCAACTTCGAACTCTCGCTCGAGTGGAAGGTGCCGCCCAAGGGAAACAGCGGCATCATCTATCGCATTGACCCCGCCTCCGAGGTGACGTACACCAGCGGCCCGGAGATGCAGATTCTGGATGACGACGGCCATGCCGACGGCAAGTCGCCCCTCACGTCGGCCGGCGCGGACTACGGCCTGTATGCCGCGCCGCGCGGCGTCGTCAAGCCGGCCGCCCAGTGGAACCGGGCGCGGCTGCTGGTCAACGGCACCCACGTCGAGCACTGGCTGAACGACGTGAAGGTGGTCGAGTACGAGCTGCTCAGCGCGGATTGGATGCAGCGCATGCAGGCCAGCAAGTTCAAGGCGTGGGCCGGATACGGTCGCGCCTCGCGCGGATTCATCGCGCTGCAGGACCACGGGGATCGCGTGGCATTTCGCAACATACGTATTCGGGAGCTGCCCTGATGGGAACGAAGTTCCGGCTGTCCGTGATGATGTTTCTCCAGTACTTCGTCTGGGGATCCTGGTTCGTCACGATGGGCACCTACCTCTCGCAGACGCGCGGCTTCACCGACACGCAGATCGGGTCGGCGTACGGCGCGACGGCGATCGCCGCGATCGTCTCGCCCTTCTTCATGGGCATCGTGGCCGACCGGTTCTTTGCCAGCGAGAAGTTGCTGGCCATCCTGCACCTGGTCGGCGGTGGGCTGATGTACATGCTGTCGTTGCAGACGGAGTGGAGCAGCTTCTATCCGCTACTGCTCGCCTACGCGTTCTGCTACATGCCGACGCTCTCGCTCACCAACTCGATCTCGTTCCACCACATCACGGACTCGGCGCGCGACTTCCCGATGATCCGCGTGCTGGGCACGATCGGCTGGATCGCCGCGGGCCTGGTCGTCGGCAAGGTGCTGCAGGCCGACAAGCTCGCGCTCCCCATGGTCGTCGCCGCCGTCGGCAGTGTCATCCTCGGCGTGTTCTCGCTGATGTTGCCGCACACGCCGCCGAAAGCCGCCGGAAAGTCGTTTCAGGTGCGTGACGCACTCGGATTGGATGCGCTGCAGTTGCTCCGCTTCAACGATTTTCGCCTGTTCGTCCTCGGCTCGTTCTTCCTCTGCATCCCGCTGCAGTTCTACTACTCGTTTGCCAATCTCTACCTGAATGAGGTCGGCGCGCCCGACCCGGCGTTCATCCAGAGCTTCGGGCAGATGTCCGAGATCGGCTTCATGCTGCTGCTGCCATTTGCCCTCCGCAAGCTCGGCATCAAGTGGATCATGGCCGTCGGCATGCTGGCGTGGGCCGTGCGGTACTTCGCCTTCAGTCAGGGCGCGACGGGGCCGGTGATGTGGATGGTCTATGCCGGCATCCTGCTGCACGGTATCTGCTACGACTTCTTCTTTGTGGCGGGACAGATCTATACGGACGAGCGCGCGGGCCCGAAGGTGCGCGCCGCGGCGCAGGGGTTCCTCAACCTCATCACCAACGGCTTCGGCTACTTCGTGGGCGCGTCGATGTCGGGCAGCGTGGTCAGCAAGTATGCGACGGCCGGCGGCGCGGCGGTGCCGCACGACTGGACGCAGATCTGGCAGTTCGCCGCCCTCTTTGCTCTTGGCGTCTTCGTCGTGTTTGTCCTGGTGTTCCGGCCGGCGCCGTCGACCGCTGCCGCGGCTTCAACCCACTGACCCATCGTCCTCACACCCGATGCTCATCAACGAAGAGAATCTCGTGCTGGTCGAAGCCTGCTGTGACTCGGTGCAGACGGCGCGTGCATCGCAGGCGTTCGGCGCCGGCCGAGTGGAGTTGTGCGGGCCCGGCGACGGCGGAACGACGCCGTCGTTGGGGCTCATCGCGCGATGCCGCGATGAGTTGCAGATCCCCCTGCACGTGATGATCCGCCCGCACGATGGCGGGTTTGTCTACTCCGAGGACGAGATCGACATCATGTGCAACGACATCATCGCGGCCAAGGCGTTGGGCGTCGATGGCATCGTGACTGGCCCGTTGCACAGCGATCGCACGATCGATCGACTGCAGCTGGCCGAGATGATCTCCATCGCCCGCCCCATGAAAGTGACGTTCCACCGCGCCTTCGACCGGACGGCCGATGTCGACGTGGCCTTGGACCTGCTGCTGGCCATGGGCGTGGATTACATCCTGACGTCCGGCCACGCCGAAACCGCGTTGGCGGGGGCCGATGCCCTTGCCACCATGCAGCAGCGGGCCGGCGACCAGCTGACGATTCTGGCCGGCGGAGGCATTCGCGGCCACAACGTGCGAGACCTGATGGCCCGCGCGCCGCTGCGAGAGGTGCATGCTCGCGCGACCGATCCGATGATCGTGCGCGATGTCGTGCAGGCGCTGTCGCAGACGCGTTCGGCGTCAGCGCGCGCGGCCGTGTCACTGTCCAGCTGAAGCCGGACGACGCCCCTCGCAGCACGCGTACGTGGGTGGCCTGCTCCGGCGCACGCCGGTTCTCTCCCGCTCGAACTCAGGATGGTCGTGTGACGAAGTCCTTGCTGTGCCGATGGCACCTGCTGACTGCGGCGACGTTGGCACTGTGCGCGGAGGCTCCGCTGCTGGCGTCACCAGGGCGGACGCCGTCCGGCGTCCAAGCCTCGCGCTCCACATCTCGTGCGACGCGCACGCCAGCCAATGATTCGCTCGCGTACGCGGTGATCCCGCGGCCGCGTGTCCTCACGCCGGCCGTCGGACACTTCACGCTGACGGCGCAGACCGTGCTGCGCGCCGACCCCGCGTTCGCGGTCGTGGCCCATCGCTTCGTGCGTGACATCGCCAACGCCACGGGGTTCGACGTACCGGTGGTCCGCTCGAGTGTGGCCGGGCCGCGCAGCATCCGCCTCATCCGCGTACGCGGCGCGGACACGGCTGCGTTGGGCGCCGAGGGCTATCGGTTGGACGTGACCCCGGCCGGCGTCGTCGTGCGCGCCGCAAAGCCCGCCGGGGCGTATTATGCCTTGGAAACCTTCAAGCAGTTGCTGCCGGCGGCGATTTATCGCGATGCACCATTTGCCACGGTCGCCTGGACGGCACCAGCCGTCCACATCGAAGACATCCCGCGCTTTCAGTGGCGCGGTGCGCACCTCGACGTATCCCGACACTTCATGCCGAAGGAGTTCGTCAAGAAGTACATCGATCTTCTGGCACGACACAAGCTGAATCGCTTTCACTGGCACCTCACGGAAGATCAGGGCTGGCGCATCGAGATCAAGCGGTATCCGCGGCTGACGGAAGTCAGCTCGTGCCGCGAGCAGACGCTGGTGGGTCCGCACGTCACCGATCCGCTCAAGCGTGTGTTCGACGGCAAGAAGCACTGCGGCTTCTACACGCAGGACGACGTGCGCGAGATCGTGGCCTACGCCGCCGAGCGCCAGGTACTGGTCGTTCCCGAAATCGAGATGCCGGGCCATGCGCAGGCCGCCATCTCGGCCTATCCGCAGTTGGGGGTCCGCCCCGACACCACCGTCGGTGTCATGCAGGTCTGGGGCGTCAGCGAATTCATCTTGAATGCCGACGACAGCACCATCGAGTTCATGCAGAACGTGTTGCGCGAAGTGCTGACGCTGTTCCCGGGGCCGTACATCCACGTCGGCGGCGACGAAGCGGTAAAGACGCAGTGGAAAGCCAGTGCGCAGATTCAGGCGCGCATCAAACAGCTGGGGCTCAAGGACGAACACGAACTGCAAAGTTGGTTCATTCGGCAGATGGACACGTTCCTCACGAAGAACGGTCGTCGTATGGTCGGTTGGGATGAGATTCTCGAGGGCGGCTTGGCCGAGAATGCGACGGTGATGTCGTGGCGCGGCATGGCCGGAGGTATTGCGGCCGCAAAAGCGAAGCACGATGTCGTCATGGCGCCGGGCAGTCACACCTACTTCGATCACTACCAGTCGCGCGACAAGAAAGCCGAGCCGCTGGCGATCGGTGGCTTTACGCCACTCGACAGTGCGTATGCGTTCGAGCCGCTGCCGAAGGAGTTGAGCGCCGAGGAGGCGAAGTACGTGCTGGGCGCGCAGGCGCAGGTGTGGACGGAGTACATCCCGAACGCCAAGGCGGTCGAGTACATGGCGTTTCCGCGACTGACGGCGTTGGCCGAAGCGTTATGGACGGAGAAGCCCAAGCGGGACTTCCAGGACTTTCTGCGACGGCTGGGACCGCACTTGCTGCGATTGGACGCGATGGACGTGAACTATCGCAAACTGGATGCGGGGCATGTGCGGGGCGTGATCAAGCAGTAGCGGTCGGGTAGCCCAGAAATCCGTCAGCCCAGTCCGGGCGTCCATTGCGGGTGGCGCAGCGCACGACGGCGGACCAGTCGTATGGCAGCGCGATCAGTTCGACCGACCACCGGCCCGCGGATTCGGTCGCGATGGCGTAGCGAGCCAGCGGACCGCTTGCCTCCACGTTTCGCCAGCGCGGATGATCCGCGGAACGTGGGCAGCCGACACTGCCGGGGTTGATCACCAACGTGTGGTGGGATGTCATGACGATGCGCGCGTGGTGACTGTGTCCGCAGAGGACCACCGAGTGTGTGGCGCCACCAAGCCACGAATCGACGACCTCTTCCGTCGCGGCGCATAGGCGATCGTCCATCGCGTCTTCAAGGAGATACTGCGTGTCACACCCTGGCGTACCGTGCACCGCCAGCACGGTGTCATCAACCAGCAGGGTACTCGGGAGATCGAACAGGTGCTGACGCTGCGCCGGCGTCAGCCGGTCGTGGGCGAACTCCTGGCTTCGTCGTGCGGTCGGCGAGAGGTCCAGCGTGTCGACAAGCCATCGATCATGATTGCCCCGTACCGTCGGCCACTGGAGGGTGATCAGCAACTCCAGCGTTTCGCGGGGCCAGAGCGGTGCGGTCACGCAGTCGCCCAAATTCACCACCACATCGACTCCCCGCCCTCCGAGGTCGGCAAGCACCGCTTCCAAGGCGACCAGGTTTCCGTGAATATCGGAGACAATCGCCATCCGCATACACGCCTCCTATCGGTTGATGGCCGTGATACCACAGCCCGCAAGAACCAGAAGTGCACCGACCAACCTCGGCGCTCGCAGCGGCTCACGAAGGACGAGCACGCCGAGCAGCACGCTCCACGCGATGCTGAGTTGTCGAATCGCGATCACCGTGCTCGACGGACCGTCGCGCAGTGCCGCCAGGACCATGAGGTAGGTGAGGGAGTTCAACGCTCCTACGGCCACGATCGACCGATGATTGGTGCGCCACTCGGTAGCCAGCTGACCGGACGTGCACTTCAAGCGCAACACCAGCAGATAGACGACGGCCACCAGGACCGTATAGCCAAAGAAGTACTCGAACAGCGGCATCGTACGTACCGCCCGCTTGTCCCAGATGGTGTACAGTGCGGTGAAACCTGCAGCAAGCAGCGCAAATGCCGTGGCCGGCGTGAACAAGCCGACCCGCACGTTGCGCACTGACGCCCA
>CAZMGX010000027.1:18844-24504 GCA_964565915.1 uncultured Gemmatimonas sp. | reverse complement strand
CTGTGAAGCGTCCGGAGAAGCCGCGCGTCAATATTCACGTTGACGATGAATTGGATGGTCGTCCGCGCCAACCGCGTGACCCGCTCGGCTCGCCAACTGTTGTTCTATGATGGGACGAATGTCCGGGCGCTCGCCAGTTTCGCCCTTGCATGCCCACGAACAGTCGTGCCCGATACGGTGCTCTCCAACATCATCGCACTCCCCGACGTGGAGGAAGTCCAATGCCCCTGCCTTGTTCGTGCTCGACCCATTCGTTCGTGACCGTCGCCATGGCGGTCGGCGTGTTGGTTCATGCGGGCGCGGCAACAACAGCCCGCGCCCAGACCATCACGCCGCGCACCGTGCCCGTGCAGATGGGTCAACAATTCGACATCGTGCCGTCCGATCGCGGAGCCATGGGTGGTGTCACCATCGGCATCGACGACGCCATTCTCGATCCCTTCGTCAATCCGGCGAAGGCCATGCTGCTCAAGGCCGGCGTCCTCTCGGTGGCCCCCTACTTCCATGGACAATCGGAGGATCGTGGTGGTGGCCGCACGTTCCCGGTGAGTCTGGCGCTCACCAACGGACGCTGGGCTGGCGGTGGGTTCTTCGCGATGCAGCAACTGGATCGCTCCAGTTGGCTCTGGAACATGCCCACCAGCGAACGCACGGCCTCCAATCAGTACGTGCAGGGATTCGTGGCACGCGACCTTGGTCGAGGCTTCGCGCTGGGAGCGTCGGCGTATGCGGCCACCCTCGAGGCCGAACAGGGCATCGACCAGCTCTACTCGGGCAGTGATCGCATCGTGCAAAGTGGTGCGGCCTCCGACGCACGACTCGGCCTCACCCGCCGGTGGGGCGAAGGCCGGCAGTTCGAGGCCATCGTCCTGCACAGCCGCTTCGACATGTCACATGACGTACACTTCCCCGCGTTCCGGCAGTGGGTGGCCCCCAACCAGTTCACGGACGTGGTCGCACGCGACGAGCACCATCGCGACCACACGACACGCTGGGGTGCACACTCGGAGTATTCGCGACCGGTGGGTGTGGAGGGGTGGCGCCTGGGGCTGGTGGGCACCGTGAACCGGCTGTCCCATCCGAAGATCCCCGACTACCGCATCAACGACGTACTCACCGTACCGCGCGATCCCGGCCACACGTGGGCGTACAATGCCGGCGTTGGCATGTCCCGCGTATTGGGCAAGACCACGTTCGGCGTGGAAGCGCTGATCGAGCCCATGTTCAGCACCACGTGGGCCGAGGCGGCGCGCGATATGGTCTCGGTGAACGGCACGGCGATTGCCAAAGGTGGACACACCGTCGACAACCGGTTCCGCTTCAACAATTCGCTGCTCCGCTTCGGCGTCGAGTTCATGGCCCCGCCGACGGATACGGCCACGCACTTCGGACTACAACTGGGGCTGGCGGCCTATTCGATTCGCTACCGCCTCAAACAGACGGACCGCATTCGTGACTCCAGCCGCGTGCAGAACGAAGACTGGATGGAATGGACGCCCAGCATCGGCTTCAAACTGCGTGGGGCGGGCTATGAGCTGCGGTATGCGCTCACCATGACGTGTGGCGCGGGCGGCGCATGTATGGACTGCATGCTCGCGTGCAGTGGTGATGTGGTCGCGGCGGTGCCGGATGCCGGTGGCGTGATCGCCGCGCCGACGGCAGCGCTGCGGTTCAACGGAGGACGTGTCACCACGCAGCGGTTGTCGGTTTCGTTCCGGATACGATAAGCGCGCGGCCGCCGGAAGGCGGCCGCCGAAACGCGGCCGGCGGCGTCGTGCGAAGTCACTGTCGAGGCTCCCTCACAGACAGCGCTTCTGTGAGGGCGACACTTCATTGACACAGACTCCACGGAAAGCTTCCTGTTCCGTAGTCGATCACCTCGCTAACGCGCCGCAGTTTCAGCTCACCCACAGCCCGCAGCGTCATCACCGCCCCGTCGTCGCGTCTGGCCGTAATCAGCACTCCGATCGTGCTCCCGACCGTAAGCGGCGCGCCCGTCCAGGAAAAGTCGTAGGGGATGAAATCGAAGAGCGGTGTGGATTTCTCCTGCAGCATCGCCGCATTCGCGCAGGCAGCCAACAACGGTCGGTCAAACTCGAGTCTGGTGATAGCGCCATCGAAGTTCCCAACCACGACAAGGTCCGGGTAGTACCTCATCCGTCCGTCCGGCAGGAGATCTGCCCACAGGACAAAATGCGACACCGTGAGAATCAGTTCACCCCGCGGACGGACCGTCAAACCGAGGGGAGGTGCGCGCAGCGGACCGGAGGATGCGGTCACCTCGATATCGCCGGTGCGCAGCGCACGGAGGGTTTGACTGCTCTGAGCACCCGCGGGAAGCAGCCGAGCTCCTGCGGACGCGTCCCAGTCAACCTCCCACGGGACTACGGTCACCCCGCCGTGGACATCGAGAAAATCGGCGACCACTTCGTAATCACGTCCTTCTTCGATGATCGAACCCGCGGCCACCAATCGAACCCGAAGTCCCTTTGGCTGTGCAGACATCGTCACTGTGGCCAGTCCGTCGCGGTACCGCGCAGTGATGGTCGCCTCACCGTAGCCGCGGGCACGCAGGACTTCCTGCGAGTCCACGCCCCCGGCCCGTGGATTTGACGAACTCCATGTCGCGGGAACGATGGTCTCACCGCCCTGCGCGTCCACCGCCACGACGGACAACGGCACACCCTCGCCGATCAGCATCGATCGGTGCGGGTCACCAAGAATCCGCAGGACGACAGGAGGGACCGGCTCGCCTGGGGCACTACAAGCCAACATGACCCAGACAGAAGCGAGGCAACCCACTCGGCGCCACGCCGGCGGCCTACTGGAACTGGTGAGCATCGCGCCCCCTGCAAGTCGTGAGTAGCAGTGCCGAACCATGGCGTTTCCTCCACTCACGAGAAATCCGCCATTCTCCGACATGCTGATCACGCACCTCGGATGACCACCAACGATCAGAAGACGGCTCTGGCTCCGAACTGTATTTGTCGAGCCGCGAACGCGGCGTTCGGCTGGCCGAAGGACGGGATCGGCGCATTGACGCTGTTCTGGTAACGCCGACTCCCGTAGCCGCTGATGTTTGCCGCGTTGAACACATTGAAGACGTCAATGCTCACGGAGAGCTTTCCCCCACCCCGGGCAATCGTGCGGGCCGCACGCACATCCACATTGCGATACCAGGCCTTCCACACGCTCGCCGGACGGGTCGAGCGCTGCGTGAACGCGAAGTCGTCGAACAGGATGTTGTTCCGGTTCAGGTCCCGGCCATCGGTCGCCGTGTACGGCCGCGGCGACGCCAGCGTCGTGATGGTCGACAACGTCCATCCACCGAGGATGCGCGCGAACCCCGACACGACGAGACGGTGTCGTTCGTCCTGCACGGTCGGCTCCATCCCGAAGGCCGTCCCTACGGGAAACGCCTGCGCGCCTGGAAGATCCGTGGAGGCCCGCGCAAGGGAGTAGGCCACCTGCAACTGCGACTGCGGCGTCTCATACGTGAGCTGCGTAAGCACCGCATCGTACCTGGCCGATGCGTTATCGTCCCACAACAGGATGTCTCCGAACTGCCTGCTCAACACCCGGGTGCGCGTGGAGTCTTCGGGGTTGGCATTCCGTTGAATCGCGAGGTGCCGGAGCGACTGATGGACGAGGTCGATGTTCAACGCCCAGGCGGTCGCGAGGCGATGACCGATGCCGACGGACCAGGACGTCGCTTCGGGGGCCTGCAGGGTGGACTTCACCATCGTCGGTGACACGTTCGCGGTCCCCTGCCCTTGCAGCACACGCCCACGGAGTTCGGACACCGATGTGGTGGCCGGGCGCGCAAAACTGTAGGTGCGCCAACGCGCGCTGCGGGCTTCCTGCGCAACGAGGGAGGTGAATGCGCGGTCGAAGATCAGCCCAAAGCCTGCTCGCACAAAGGTGCGGCCGCGACCCTCAGGGTCATACGACAGCGAGAGGCGCGGAGCAACGTTGTTGCGGTCGTCCCTCCGGCGCCCATCAGCAAGAAACCCGCGCAGGACCGAAGCGCGCGACAGCACCGAATCGTTCACCCACGGGGATACGAAGTTGTTGTTGAGGAGATTGAGATCGACGTCGTAACGCACGCCGCCGGTCAGCAGCAGACGATCGGTGGGCCGCCATTCGTCCGTGATCCAGGCACCGATGGTGGTGCCGCGATAGCGCACGCGTGCGTCACCCGTGCCGACCGGGTCGCGCAGCCCCAGCGCGACCGAGGCGGTGTTGGGCAGCGTGGAGGTATCCGTGACGAAGCTGAAGGCACCGTCGCGATTGACCGGGCGAAATTCGTCGACGAGAAATCGGCCGACTTCGGCGCCATAACGCAGTACGTGGCGACGACGGCCGCCAAGGGTGCGCGACGCACGATGTACGATACGCGCCTGCACCTCCGTCAGGTCGAAGGGCCACTGCGACTCGCCCAGGATGATGCCGGCGTACTCGCGCTGCGGCCCGGGGACGAGTGGGCTCTCCTTCTGCACCCACGATACGAGCTGCGCGGACCACTCGCTTTCGCTGCGTTCGCTCCAGCGGCGGGAGCGCAACTGCGCCACATCGATGCTGAAGCGCTGCGTGATGCCCGCATCGTATGCGCGCTTCTCCCCGACGTTGGCCTTCGCGTCATACGTCCGATGCAGCCAGAGCGCGTCGACTTCGTGCGCACGGTTGGCGACCCACGTAAGGCGCTGCAGGGCCGTCGCGTTGAGCCCTGGCAACTCGAAGCTTCCGCGATACGCAGCCCACGCGGCAGTGAGCGGAGTTACGTCTGCGTATTCGCCAAGCCGATTGACCTCGACAGACCCCGCATAATACAACCGGCTCCCAATGGGTCCCGACGCCGAGCCCCCGGCAAAGAGCTGCCGCGCGGGAGGCGCGGGACTGCCGCCGCGGCGTTGAAGGAACGTCTTTGCCGTCGCGCCAACGGGCTGCCACTGCGCGAAGACCGTGCGGCGCCAGGTATCGTCCCCGCGCTTGGTGATGGCGTTGATGCCCCATGACGACCCGTGACCCTGCTCCGCACCGTGCGCGCTCAACGAGAAACGCATCTCGGCCATCGCGCTTTGCGGGAACGGTGCGCCGGTTTGCGGAATCCCGACGAGGTTCCCGCCCGTCATGTTCTTGAGGCTGATGCCGTCGAGATACAAGCTCACCAGCCGGAACTGCGGCCCTGCACCGGCCGTGGGAAACGAACGACCACGCTCCGGCGCGTACGCACGCACACCAGGCAGGACCGCCGGCAGCGCAAGAGGACTCGGCCTCGCAATGGGCAGCTCCTCGGCGAAGGCTGACGTGATGACGGAGGAGACCGACGGCCGATGAATCTCCAGTGTCGTGAGGCGGGATTGGCGCACCTCGATGCCCGCGAGGGTCGTTGCCGCGGACATCCGGTAGTCGAGTCGCAACCGTTGCCCGACGGACACGTCGAGCGAGTCATTGATTGAGGTCAGGCCGAGAGAACGGATCATCAGCGTATACGGCCGTGGCACGATGCCCAGCATGAGGAAGATGCCGTCCGCATTGGTCGTCGTCGTTCGGACCGTGTCACCGCTGACGGTCACGAGAGTGACCGCCGCACCCGACACGGCAGCACCCATCGGCCCCCGCACCTTTCCTTCGAGTGCCGAGACGGTCTGTCCTTCGGC
>CAZMGX010000027.1:0-18834 GCA_964565915.1 uncultured Gemmatimonas sp. | reverse complement strand
TCGGCGTATGCGGCGAAACTCATGGTGCCCAACAGCACGCTGCACCACGCCACGGCGTGCCGCCAACCGACGGCGATGGCGGTGCACGGGTGCCCCGAGTGCGACGCTGCCGTCTTCCTAGCGAAGTGAAGGTGCAAGCGCACGCATCCTCTCCGCATCAAACTCGGCCAGTGGCCATGCGCTCGCCCGTACGAGCGCCAAGACCTGCGCATCGCGCCGGAAATCGTCAAGCGCATGAATGCAGAAGCGCTGGAGGCTCAGTTTGGGTGTCCCCGAATTGATCCACTCGGACAAGACGGCTCTCGCCGAATCGCGCTGGCCCGTACCCCAGAAGGACTCGATCCACTCCAAGTACAGGCGACGCGGGGGCGCTTGTGCTCGCAGCCGATCGAGACGCATCCGCGCATGCAGCTCCTGGGTCCGTCGCCACTGCGTCTCACCGCGCGCGCTCCCGGTGCGTGCGCGAATGGCGCGCACTTCATCCACCGGTGTTGCGCGCTCCCACACCACCAAAGCCGAGTCGAACTCGCCTGCCGCGGCAAGTGCCGCCGCTCGTCTGAGCAACGTCTCACGCCGTGGCTGCAGTTCGATCGCGCGAGCCAACAGTTGATTCTCCTGGGTGGCGTTGCCCGCGCAGCGCTGCAGCATCGCGAGACTGGCCAGCTCCCCGGCATTCCACGGCGCGAGCCGCTGCGCGCGCGACTTGTATTTCCACGCCGAGTCCAGCTGGCCGCTCCACATGAACCACGCGCCAATGAGCGACTGCGTCTGAAAGTCGGTCGAATCGAGAGACGCCGCGAGTTGCGCATCCGCACGTGATGCAGCGAGGTCGCCCAGCAGGAAGCGCGGCAAGGCACTCCGGATGAGGGCGGCTGAGCGCGCGACCGGCGATGCGCCCGCGCGCTCCAGCGCCATCTCACCGTACCGCACCGCGGCCGACGCGCCCGACATGTCGCTGCGAGTCCCCGCTTGCGCCACCAGCCGCCTTCCGGCGTAGTCCGACATTCCGACGAACGGGCGGTACCACTGTGGATCCAACTCACTGGCCTTGCTGAACAACTCGAGAATGCGAGGATTCAGTGGATCGAGCCACCACAGGTGTTCGGCCTCGGATACCAGGCGGAACGCTTCTTGATTCGGTATGTGGAGCGGTGCCGCGGGAGGACGCGCAAGTCCGAGACGCCCGCGCAGTGAATCCGTCGCCAGGCCGACGAGCGATGCAAACTGCAGGGTTCCCGCGGAGGCCCGCACGCGGAATCGCGTCTCTCCTGACCTGACGTCCACGACCGTGACGTCAACCAGCACCGAGTCGCCGACGCTCCGCACTTCGCCCTCCACAACCGTCCGTACACCCACCGCCTTCAGACTCTCGCGCCGGGTACTGTCGGCCACGCTGCCAAGGTCGCGACTCGTCGCGAATGGGACGACGTCCGGAAGCGTCCCCAGCGCTTGACTGACTTGCGAAGGGAGTGCGGTCGCCATGTAGTCGAGGGCCGTGTCCCGCTGCACGTTGCGGAAAGGGACGACTGCAATGGGCGACAGCGAGGCAGACAACGTTGGCCTCGCCGCACCACGATCGGGCATCGATCGCCACACAACCACGGCGACGGCCAGAGCCACTGCGACCGCACTAACTGCGACGGCACCAACCGCGACACGTGGAACGTGGTGACTGCGCGCGGGCGACACCAACGGACCCGTGAGCATCTCGAGCACATCGTGGGCGGACGAGGGTCGCTCAGCGGGATTCTTGCGAAGACACTGCTCGACAATGGGTGCCACAAATGTCGGGAGGTCGGCTCGTCGCGACTCCAGCGGCGGTGGCGGCGCGCCGAGGTGACCAGCAAGGACCTCCTGCGCGGTCCCGACAAAGGGTGGGGAGCCAGTGAGCACGGCGTACGCGAGACACCCGAAGGAATACAAGTCGGCCCGATGATCGACTCCGGGCGCTCCCGTGGCTTGCTCGGGAGCCATGTAGGCCGGGGTGCCGATGATCGCACCCTCCGAGGTCAGCTGGTCGTCTCCAGAACCGCGCGCTGCGGTGATCGCCTTGCCGATGCCGAAGTCGGCGACGACCGCGGCTCCGCCGGAAAGCATTACGTTGGCCGGCTTGATGTCGCGATGAACGATGCCTTCCGCGTGCGCGTGCGCGAGTGCACGAAGGACGTCACGGAGAATGGAAAGCCCCTCCGCCACCGGAATCGGCGTGCCGTTCGCGAGCCGGGCCTTGAGTGACGCCCCCGTCTCGAGGGGCATCACGTAGTAGAGCACGCCGTCATCATCGCCGGAGTCAAAGAGCGGCATGATGTTCGGATGACGCAGACGGGCCACCATCCCGATCTCGCGGAGGAATCGCTCTCGGCCGAGCGACGCCGACAGTTCCGGCCGGATCACCTTCACCGCGACGGAGCGCGCGTGCCGGATGTCTTCGGCGAGGAAGACGCGGGCCATGCCGCCCTGCCCCAGCTCGTCGCCGAGGCGATAGCGCCCGCCGAGTACGGCGGGCGGGACAAACGCGAGCGAGTCGTCGTCGACGCGCGCAACATCCGCGAAGCGCTCGATGGCGGTACCCTCGAGGAGCGGCATGTCCCGCTCGCATTCGGCCAGCAGCTGCTCGATGGCGAGCCGTTGCTCGGTATCCGCGCTGGTGATCTCCACGAGCAGCTCGCGTCGACGGGCGGGATCCGTCGCCAGGAGGCGGTCGAGCAGCGGCTCGATTGCCTCCCAGTGCGGAGGAAGGAAGAACTCGTCGCCGTTCACGGCGCCATCGCGCGTCGCAACAGCATGCGCGCCTTGAGCCAGTCGCGCTGGACGGTGCGCGGCGTGACCCCCATCGCGGTCGCAATCTCCTGATCGCTCAATCCGCCGAAGAATCGGCAGTCTACCACCTGCGCGAGCCGGAGATCCACGGCGGCGAGGCGATCGATCGCATCATTCAACTGCAGGAGCAGCTCTGGCTGCGCGTGCGCGGGGATGATCGCGTCATCGAGCGAGTGTTGCGACTGGAATCCGCCGCGCTTGCGGGTGAAGCGGGCCTTGGCGCGATCGACGAGCACATGGCGCATCGCCAGACAGGCAAGCGCCATGAAGTGCGACTCGTCTTTCCAGGTGACTCGTGCCTGACCCTGCAGCTTGAGCCAGGCCTCATGCACCAGTCCCGTCGTCGATAGCGTTCCGCCACCGGCGCGCAGTGCGAGCTGTCGGCGCGCGACCACGCGCAGGTCGTCGTACACCTCGCGCGTGAGTCGGTCGAGCGCCTCGCGAGGGCCTTCGTCATCAACGGCTCGAGGCTCAGCGGGCACGACGGATTGGACCATACGAGAGTGTGAACGCACGATCGCCCACCATTTACGGCCGGTAGCGTCGCGCCGGGGTCGATCGAATATGGTTTCGCTGATGGGCGTCCGCAATAACGACACCGTCTGGCGCGAATCATCGACATCGACCCCGGCGCGCATCACCAGCTCAGCGACGCGTGTGCGAATCGGACGCTTCGGCCGCGCGCGCCGATCCGAAGTTGGGACATCCGTTTGCGTTGTATGCGGTGCGATTCCCAGGCGCGATGTTTCGCGCATTCACCGTCAGCGTGTTTCCTTGGTTCGGGACGTGCGCGAACCATGCCGTCTGGTCCCACTCCTCCGGGTTGGTCAGCTGTACAGCAATGCTGGAGTTCTGCAGGTAGGGCGCCGTGGCGAGCCCAAGTCCCGTGGTGTGGCGGCTGAACGAGACGAGCAATGGCGCCTGGCAGCTTCCCGAAATGATGTTGTTTTCGATTACCGCGGTGATGTCGCCTCGGAGCGTCGTGCCGGCCACGGGAAATCCCGCTTCGAGAATGATGCCGAACGTGTTGCCAGTCAGGGTGTTCTCACGCATGGTGGCGTTGACTTTCCCGCGCACGTTGGGTGCCCCGACGCCGATGGAGCTGAGCCGCAATCCGGTGCCGACTGGTCGCCGCTGATGGGTCTCGACGATGTTCTTCGTGATCACGGCGTTGACCTCGGCGTCCGCGGGCAGCACGTATTGGTCAATGCCGCTGGGCACCGGAAGAATGACCGTTGGAGAGACGTAGATGCCGGGGATTCCGCCGTCGGCCAGTCGGTTGAATCGGGCCGTGTAGGTTCCGGGGCCCGCGAGGCAGAAGTCGCAGGAGTTCCCCACGCCACTGGAGACGTTTCTCTCCACGACCCCGTCAGAGGCCCGAAGGTCGATGCGTTCCGTGAAGTTTCCGGTGAACTGATTCGAGCGTACGATGAGCCCGCGAGCGCGAAGCGCGAGGATCCCTTGTCCGCCCATGGCCGCATCGCCGGAGGGATGTCCTGACGCCATGCTGAACCCCTCAATGATTGCCCGGTGGCCGCCGCTGCCATCGGCCCGGCCGTTTACGACGAAGATGGGCTGCGACAGCCCGGGCTGGTTGCCGACCGCGCCGATCACGGCGAGTGCGGGTGATGGCACGATCCGCGTCGTCGTGTCTCCCGGCAGCGGAACGACGGCGATCTCTCGATCTTGCCGGACCTGAAGCGCCCCGGTGACCGTGATATCCGGCATATCGATGACAAACGGGAGCCGTTCAACGACGGGGTCGGTCGACTCACCGGCCGTCCCGCGCAGCGTGCCGCTCGCAACGACAATGGTGATTCGGCACGCGGCGCTGGCGGACTCGTTTCGACGCGTGCGGATGGAACGCGCCACGTCGAGGGCGTCGGTGAGTCGACGGAAATGGATGCTGTCGGTCACCGGGGCCTTCGACGGGTCGACCTCGAACCGCGTGACGTACTCTCCACGCTGCCGGCGTGGCGCCACTTGCGACGCCGGAACCGTCACGATCGTTCCCACGCCACCGGCCTGCTGACACATGTCGATCACGTTCGGCTCCTCGGGCACGATCGGCGCCGCGGGATCATCCGTGCTGCACCCCGCAAGCAGCGCGGCGAGGATGACCAGCGCCCGTCGGTGGGATGGCGCGGGACGACCCGACAGGGGCGGTTTGCGGGAACTGTTCATCTGACTCTCCGGGGCAAGGGTGCGCGCCTTGGTTGGGCGGTGCGTTTCCCTTACTCACGAGGATTCAGCGCGATTGCGACATGCGGGTTGGGGACGCTCGCGGGGTCGAAGACCGAGCCGTATACTCACCCGTTATGGAATCACGCCGCCTGGTGGGAAGGGCCTCGACACCGCCACCGGTGTCGCACACACCACCACGCCCTGAGCGAAGCAGTCATGCGGACATCCATACTCGTTGGCGGCGTGATCGTGGCACTCGGGCTGCTGCTGGTGCGCTCTCTGCGCCCCGGTAGCGAAGACGGGGCGCTCCGGAAGGCCAGCGGACTGGTGTGGGAGATGACCGAATGGCACCACGAATTCACAGTCCGTCGACTCGCTCGCGGTATCACCCCGGATAAGGAACGCGCACTGGCAGAGTCCACCGCCGGCAAGTTTGCGACGCAACGCAACACGCTCGCTGGGTTGCTGCCGAAGTTGCCTCCGGGAACGCGCTTCACGACGGATCTCGCGCAGTTTGTCCAAGCGTGGCCGACGCGCGACACCTTTCTGCAGGATCTGCGAGACCCCACGCACGGCGAAAAGTCCGGACTCGCGATTGCGTCCCTCGCCATGCAGGTCACGGACCCGCGTCGCAGATGGAGAACGCTCTTCCCGTTCTTTCGCCCGTGACCTGATATGCGCACCCTTCCCTTCCGTCTGACCTCCGCCATGTCATTGCTCTCGATGCTCGGCTGCGCCACCAGCACGAAGGACTTGCCATCTACGACGAAGGAACTGCGCGTCACCGTCGAGGTTGAGTATCTCACGACCCCCACCTACGCGCGACGGAGCGTGCGGGCCGTGCTGAGCAATGCGAAAGGCACCGACGTTGAACGCGACGATGTACGCATCGAGATGAACGGCGTCCCCCTGCGATTTCGCGTCAGTCAGGGCAACTACTATGACCGTCATCCATACTACACGCTCGACGATGATGATCAGGTCGCATTGACGCCCGGCAGCGACCTGCATTTCGTGTTGATTCTCCCCGACAGCACGCGCCACGACATCGGTACCGTGCGTGCGCCGGCTGCGTTGTCTGTCGATCAATTCGACTTCGGCCCGAAACCACCCCAGACCGGCGCTGTTGCGATCGCCTGGCGCGAACTCTCCGACTCGGCGGAACTGCGCCTGAGCCGAACGGAACAACGCAAAGAGACCGACGGCAGCGTGATCATCGAGGGCAGCGGCGATAACGATCCCGCTGCCCCACGACGCACCATCGGCCCCGGAGGCTTCCGGCGGCGCACCGATCGATGGGTGGTGCCGGAGAGTCTGCTGGTCTCCACCGCCGACCGCAAGCTGCTCACGTTGAACGCGGTGATCGTATCAACGATCACGGGAAAGGTGTCCCGGGAATTTGCAAAGCAAAGTTCGCTCTCATCAACGCGTCGCATTCATCTGGAGCTGGAGTTCGCGACGGTCGAATAGGCGAGAATTCGTCCAGATTGCGACATTCGGGCCAGACATGAAACCCGATTCGGGCGGCCGCGTACAGCGTTGGCATGGGTGTCGCCGGAACCATTCATCTGATCGCGTCCGTGGCCGCCGTCGGTCTTGGCGCCGCCGTCCTCGGGCGGGGTCCCAAAGGCGGACGCGCGCATCGCCAACTGGGCTGGACCTATGTCGTGGCGATGCTCACGGTGAATGCCACGGCGTTTATGCTCTACGGCTTGTTCGGGGGATTCGGCCCATTCCACGTCGCGGCGGTTGTCAGCCTTGCCGGTATCATCGCCGGAGTGCTCGCGGCCCGCGGCGCACGAAAGGCCCGTCGCGCGCAGCAGAGCTTCCTGCGGTCACACAAGGTCGAACTGCACTACTGGTGGATGACCTTCTCGTACGTGGGGTTGATCGCGGCGCTCGCTTCTGAAGCGATCACTCGGCTTCCGGCCACTCGCGCGATGGGTGGTGGCGCCGGCGCGATGTTCGGTGCTGCGGTGGGCGGCGCGACCGCGCTGATCTTTGCGGTGGGCAGCTACCTCATCGTCACACGTCGTGTGCGCGCGCTGCAGCCGTTCCGCGTAAACGGCGCGTCCGAAGCGTAGCAGGCGTCGTCCCGCTCACGGCTGGGGTTCGTAGCCGATCAGCCAGCGCAGGCCGAACTGATCGATCACTTCGCCGTCTGATGCCCCCCACGACTTGCGTGCAAGTGGATCCAGAATCGTGCCGCCGGTGGCGAGTTGATCGAACCAGCGGTGCAGCGTGCCTGGCGGGGCGCAGCCCAACAGCGCGAGCCTCACGCCCTCGAGGCGAGCAGTCGGCTCGTCGGTCCCGGCATCGCAGATGAACAGTGTTACTGGTCCGTGGAGCGCGCCGTGAGCAATCGCGTCGGGCGCGCCGTCGGTACGGCCAAAGTCTGTGAACGTGTGCGCGTCAATCTGCCCATCGAACACCGACGCGTAGAACTCGAGAGCGTGCCGGGCGGATCCGCGCAGGGTGACATAGACGACCGGTGCGGTCATTTCTGCGGCGCTGCCTCCGGTGTAACGGCGTAGCGGAGCACGACGCCGCCGGTATCGAGTCGCTGTGAGTCGAGCAGCTTGAGCGGGCGTTTCGTGGCGGCCGGCTTGAACAAGGGCGTTCCTGTGCCGAGCACGACCGGCGAGATTCCGATGAGGAGCTCATCGACGAGTCCGGCCGCGAGGAGCGAGTCGGTAAGCTGGGCACTGCCGAAAACATAGATCGGGCGCCCGTCCTGCTGCTTGCGCCGCGACAGTTCGCCAACGATGTCGCCCGTCACCTCCGTGTTGTTCCACGTCGCCTCGGTCATCGTGCGAGACGCGACAAGCTTGGGCGACGCGTTCATGTACTCGGCGATCTCGGGTTCTTCGGTGGCGTTCGTCCAATAGGCGGCCATTCCTTCATAGGTCGTTCGGCCAAACACCAGCAATCCCAGCTCGGCGCCGATTTCGAGGCTGATGCGACGCAGATCGGCGCCCCAGATGTACGTGTGCAGTTCGAGGTCCCACGTGGTCGGTCCTTCGAAGAAGCCGTCGACGGAGATGATGTTCCACACGATGAGTCTGCGCATGACGAGGCCTCTCGAGGTCAGTCCGTGACCGCGCCGGCGGTCATGTTGATGAAGGTGGCGGTCATGGCGCTGGCATGTCGCGACGCCATGAACGCGGCGGTCTCGGCGACCTGCGACAAGGTTGGCAGACGACCCAACATCGTGCCCGCCGCGGCGCCGTCCAGCCAATCATCCACACTGAGTCCCGCATCGTCCGCCTTCATTGCAAAGATCTCGCGTGTGTAGGATCCGTTTGCGATGGCGCCGGAGATGGCATGCGACTTGAGGCACAGGACGCGGATGTTCTTCGTGCTGAGTTCACTGGCCAGGACCCGAACAAACGCTTCTTCGGCTGCGCAGGTCACGACGTGTGACAGGTGCCCCGGCAATGCCATCCGTCCTGCCGGGGGCACGACCGTCAGGATCACCCCTGGGCGGCGTTTGCCCATGTGCGGAGCGACCGACTTCGACGTGATGAACAACGCCGGAAGGAACGTGTCCACACCGCGCATGAACTCGGCCAGGGACAGGTCCGCGAGCGTGGTGCCCTGATCATGCGGAAAGCCGGTTGCGTGGACCGCAATGTCAATGCCCCCTGCGCTCGCTGAAATGTCCGCCACGCGTTTCATGGTGCCGCGTTCATCCAGCGCGTCGAAGACGAACGTCTCGGCGACACCGCCTGCCGCACGCACGTCGGTGGCCACGCGTCGCAGCTTTTCGGGTGAGCGTCCGCCGAGGAATACGCGTGCACCTTCACGAGCCATCACGCGCGCGATGGCGCCGCCGATGGCACCGCTCCCTCCGAAGATGACGGCGTTGCAGTCTTGCAGCAGCATGGTGCGTCTCCTATTCCGGAAAACGCTGCGCATATTCGGTGCGCAGCTGGACCCAGTTGTCCCAGTGCGGGGCGGGCCTGCTGCCGGCGAGCTTCGCGGCCAGCACATCGATGTGCGCGTGCCAGCCGGCCGAGACGCTGAGGAGGGCAGCGCGCGTGGGCGGGCGCCGGTGCGTGACCGTCAGCAGCGTGTCGTTGCCTTTCGGCTCGAGTTCGAGAAGGACATCCGATTGTTCGCCCCAGGTCATGAACAGGCGCCTTGGCGGGTCAAGCTCGAGGATCCGGCAGACCAGCCGGTTTTCTGCGCTCATGTCATTGGGGCGCGTGCCGGGTGGGTCGGTGAGTTCATCGTTGCGCCAGACAAACTCGACTTCGGCGCCGACTTCCAGCGTCTTGTCACCGGAGGCCATCCACTGGCGCCGCAGATCATTGTCGGTGATGTAGCGCCAGACGCGTTCCACAGAGCCCGGCAGAAGGCGCTCCAGTTTCAGAACGGTGGGTTCAATCAATTCCCCGTAAGCGTCGGTTCGGATGCTCATGGCGTGTCTCGTTCGGATTGCGTGGCGTCTGCGTCGCGAAGCAATTGCTCGAGCGTGTCGAGACGGCTGGTCCAGTAGCGTTTGTAGAAGGCGAGCCATTCATTTGCGCCGGCCAGCGGACCTGGACTCAGATGGCAGAGATGCGTGCGTCCGCGCACTTCGCGGCGAATGAGCCCCGCCCCTTCGAGCGCCTTGATGTGCTTCGAGGCGGCCGCGAGCGACATCTCGAAAGGCTCGGCCAGCTGGGCGACCGTGCGCGCCCCTGCGCTCAGGTCGCGGAGCATGCGTCGGCGGGTGGCGTCGCCCAGGGCGTGGAAGACCGCGTCGAGGCTGGGGGGATCCATAAGCTCAACCATTTGGTTGAATATCGTCGAATACGACCGATTGTCAACCTACTGGTTGAATATCCGGCAAACGAGTTGGTCCGTCTGCGCGACACCAGGCCCACCTCGGCTGCTTCGCGCGGGTTGCGAGAAGTTCAGTCTTTGGGACGATGGCTACGGCGTCGGTAGTCCGGCATGATCCTGACTGAAACCGGCACGACGAACTGGATGGCAATTCGTCGACGTTCACCTCTCACGGCCAGGTCATCCATGAACAGCAAGAAGAACGCGTACGCACACGACGCCAGCGACAAGAAGCTGGCGCAGGAAGCGGATGAGGCCAAAGCCGCACTCGCCGAGTCGGAGGCAAAACACGCGTCAGGTCCCGGTCATGATCCGAGCAAGATTGCGCGCCATGATGACGTCGGCAAAGATCGATTGTTCGAGCATCGCGAGCAGCATGACGACGCGGAAAAGAAGAGTGAGAAGTCGAGGCTGGCCAAAGAAGCCGCGAAGGCTACACACGCGGACGACGAGTCGTCGTCGCCCGCGTGACCAGTGAGCAGCGATTGCGTCGACGTGCCCGCTACCGACTCTCGCCATGAAAATGCACCACATCAGGAAGGGCTCCGGCAAACCGTTGCTCCTCCTGCACGGCCTTGGTGGCAGCTGGCGCTCGTGGACTCCCATTCTTGAGGCACTGGCAGCCGAACGTGAGGTGATTGCGGTGGACCTGCCGGGACACGGTGCGACGGCGCCGCTGCCGGGTGACCCGACGTTCTACACGCTCGCTGATTCAGTCACCGCGTTCCTGACGGCCGAAGGTTTGCTCGGCATTGATGCGGTCGGTAGTTCGATGGGCGCGCGACTGGTGCTCGAACTGGCGCGGCGCGGCGGCGTGCTGGGCGCGGTGGTTTCGCTCGACCCGGGTGGGTTCTGGCAGGGCTGGGAGCGCACTTACTTCGGCACTTCGATCGGGGTCTCCATCCGGCTGGTGCGCGCGCTGCAGCCGGTAATGCCATTCTTGACAGGCAACGCGCTCACGCGTTCGCTGCTGCTCGCGCAGTTCTCGGCGCATCCATGGCGACTGCCGTCGGATATCGTGCTGCAGGAAATGCGCGACTACGCGGCCGCACCGTCATTCGACCCGTTGCTGCGGAGTCTTGCGGATGGGCCGGCGCAGGAAGGAGCGCCTGAAGGAACGTTGCGCTCCGGGACGCTGATCGTGTGGGGGCGCCAGGACCGCGTGTGTCTGCCGAGGCAAGCGGCACGTGCGCTGGCGCGCTTTCCCGATGCGCGATTGCATTGGCTGGAGGATTGCGGCCACTTCCCGCAGTGGGACCAGCCAGCGGAGACAGTGCGTCTGATACTGGACGCGACCTGAGAGCGAACCACCCTCGCCTCGCCGACAGGCGGCGAGGCGACGGACGGGGTTGCGGCTCTAACTCGGTGAAACGGTCGCCGCCCGAATCCGCTCGAGAATCTTCGGATCACGAATCTCCCGGTCACGCGCGAGCATCAGCACCTTCGACAGCACCTCGGCCGTCCTCGGGTCATCGTCTGCAAACGGCAGAAAGATCCGGCCGCGATGCTGGGCATGCACGGCAACGATCGGAATCGCTGTCGACGGCAGCACCATTACGGTCGCGCTGCCCAAGTGGACCGAATAGGTCGCGCGTGTGCCGACGATGATGGCGTGCTGCCCCTTCAGCTCGACGTTCGTGAGACCGAAGAGTTCACAGGTCTCGGCGACCAGCGTGGCCCGCATGGCCACAGTGGATGCCGTTGCCTCCGGATCAACGCCGCCGCGATGTGCGACGCTGACCACCAAGTCGAGATCGCGCATTGTCTCACTGAACAGCCGCGCGGGAACACGATCGAGCGGCACCAGGTCCCACGAACCTTTGGGCGTGAAGATGATCTCCGCCAGCGTGAGCCCCTCAACGTCCGCGGGGGTGAAGAACGGCTCCTGGAACTCCAGCCGTGCAACGAGCCCGGTGTCATGGAACGTTCGGCTGACCCCTTCTTCGGGACGCACCGTCCAGCCACGTGTGCCCAGCAGGGCGAGTGCCTGACGGGGATTGCACTGATGACCGGCGTAGCGGCGGGACTGCAGTGCCCCCCGCTCGTCTTCAGTCATCGGGTACAATTCGCGGAACACCTGCTTGAACGGCTGGATACGTTCCACACGAAAGCACTCGCGCTGCCATAGTGTCCAGTCGTTGCGCTGCAAGAGGTCATCCGGATGTGCGATTCGAACGCGTTCCCGATGACCGAGTACGTGCAGCGCCCCCGCATGGTCGCGCAATGCCCGGCCGCCCTCGACCGGATATCCCGCGAGGCCGTCGCCAACGAAGATCAGACGGCTGAGAATCGGTGCGACAATCGGATGCTGCATGAGCACATGCAGCTCTTCAGCGAGGAAGGCGTCGCCGCGTGCCATCGCGTCCTCGAGTGAGAGACGAACTCGCGACCGTTGCGCGCGCAACTCCTTGAGCCGGCTCTGGATGGCCGCCACCTCGACGTCCTTGTCGAGAGACGGAGGGACTCGCTTCAACGTCTTGCCCGCCTTCGTGATGGCGAGATCGGGCGCACCGTCCACACCAACCGACAGCGCGAGCTGAATCTCGCCGCGCTCGAGAATCGCCGGGCCCTGCGCGAGATCGGCAATCGCGGCCTGTTCCATTGCCCACTGCAGTCGCTGCGGATCGGCGTAGCCGGCGTTCCGTGCGAGGTTCGCCAGACCAATGTCCACTGCGCGACGCTCACTCTCGCGGCGCATCGATCCGTACGCCCGCCACTCGAGCGCAAACGCCACGAGCTTGAGATAGCGCGTGCGCACCTCCTGTCCGTCGTCGTCGGGCAATGGCACGAGTCCGAGTGCGCGCACCGAGTCCTGATGACGTGTTTCTTCCATACGCGCGACGAGGTCATCGCGGCCTATCAGCCCCGACATCGCCCGTGCGAAAAGTTGCGCCCTCGTGTGGCCGTTCTTACTCGATGCATACTTGGCCGCGCCGTCGAGTATGGTCCATCGCTCGAGCCCGAGCTTGCTGAATGCACCGGCAAACCACGCAACATCCACCGCGCCTTCGGCCAGATCCAGAGGGCTGAGTGGAGTCCGCTCGCTGACCTCGGCCACCCACTGTTCGTGCATCTCCGGAAGATCCCCCACCCCCCGGTCCGTCGTGTGCGCATGAATCCACCATACGGCATCCTCGAGACCTGGCCACTGCAGGATGTAGTTGACGTGCCCAGCCCACTGCGGCGCGAAGACCGCCAGTTCCACCACTCGTGCCTCGCTGAGCCGGGCGCCCCGTGCCCACGCGGCAAAGGCATCCGGTGTATCCTCGGGCCGTGGCATGGTGCGCCGCACCAGCTTGCTCAGCACCTCCAGCCGAGTGGATTCCTCGTCTGACCACGCGGAGGAACGGGTGAAGTGCGCCTTTCCAAGGGCGGGGATCACGCGCGACAGCGTGTCGACGCCTCCGGTCCAGCGCAGCGCACGCGCAAATGGAGTGGCGCAGGTGGGCCGGTCGCCGCGTTGCGACTCGACTTCGACGACACGTCGGCGAATGCGATCGACGAGCGCGACAAGCGAAGGATGCGCTTGCAGGGCGCGCGGAGTCTTGCGCGTGGATACCGTACGCAGCGAGTCTGAAGCACGCCGAATACTCCACGGCCCAATCAGGTGGTAGGCGAACTCCGACTCATCCACCGCACCGCTGATCCACGCCGGGAGCACGTCGTCAAGCCTGATGCCCAGCGCGTCGTATCCCCCGGAGCGTTCCTCGAAGCTGCGCAACAGCCCGAAGCATCGCTCGGCGCGCGTGGCCGTCATGTCGTGCGGCAGGAGGGCGCGATACCAGCGCAGCCACGACAACCAACGACGCACCGGACGCAGCCTCGCCAGCCACTCGGGCTCGGGTGTGCGCGGCGCGCCCGTGGCGGAAGCAAATGGACCGATGTTCCCCGCACGCCCATCCAGATGCTCAAGCCACCCGCGGCGGTCAGCCTCGTCGGCGTGAGCCATCGCGTGGTACTCGGCCTCCGTGATCCCGGCGAACGCATTCTCGAGTCCATCGAGCAGGAAATCGACCGCCTTTGGTGGCGGATCCCACGCAATACACCATTGGACGGCGCCTCGCAGAAACAGGCGCCCCGCCGGAAACGGGGTAAGCGCCAATAGAGCCTGCACGGCGGACGTGGACCAGACGTCCGCGTCAGCGTCTTCTGCGACAAGCACACGCAGCAGCTCCGCTCCATCCTCATCGCGAAGCGCCGTTGGACGAGCGTGCAGCCAGCGCCGGAAGTCGCCGGCACAGGGTGGCGCTGACGGCGAAGGTGTCGTGGGCCACGGCAGCATTGGTCCCCGCAACCACTGCGATGAGTTGATGAAGGGGACCGCGTGTCCCTCATCATTCATGACCTCCACGTTCTCCTGGGCGAGCACCAGCTCGGCAAGCCCCGCCGCGCTCCCTCTCGCGGCAGCAGTCGTCACGTCGACCCGGCGCACCTGCGCCGGCGGCCAGCTGCGCAGTGACGATGGATCAACCAACCCCATCGCATCGCCGAGGGTGGGGACCTCGGTCGCGCCGGCGACGGCTGCGCGAACGTGCGACTGCGCGACCTTGGACGTCAACGGGCGCGCGGCGGCATATCGCGCGACACGTTCACGCACGGCGGCGTCGGCGCGCGACGACTCCGCAGCGTCGCGCAACAGCTCCAGACCGGCGAGCCGACGCTGCTCGTTCCTGTCCGCCATCAGCGCATCCACGACTCGCAGGAAGTCTTCGTCGCCAAGCAGGCGGAGTCGTGCGATCGCGTTGCTGCGCAGATCGCCAGGCTTCCGGCTCAACAAGTCGACCAGCCGGTCTGCCTCAGCGGTGTCCGGTGTGGTTGTCGCAAGCGCCTCGAATGCCGCGCTCCGAACATTTGCCGACGCGTCTCCCAACAGATCGAAGATGAGGCCTCGCTGCGCCGGCGAGAGTGTCGGCCGATCCGCTTGAGCGGCGGCGCGCTGCCAACGCATACCAAGCCCGGCAAGACGTCTCACGAACATCTCTCGCGCGCTCGGATCCAGTTCGTTCACGTACGGCAGGATCCGATCAGCATCCACGCGCGCACCATTCGAAACCAGCGCGGCGGCAACCTGCCCCCTGGCGAGTGTGCGCGCCGTCCACGGCCACACGATACTCGGGAGCTGTTGCGGCTCCGACGATGTTCGCTCATGCAACTGCGTCAGCTGATCCAGCAACGCCACGCCATTCACCACGTCGGTCATGTCGTCGCCGAAGGCATCGAGCGCTCGCGCAGCCACCTGCGAGTGGACGTCGGTGAGCATCGGCACAAGCGGCGGGTAGCCGACGTTGAGCGAGGACGACGCGAGAAAGTGCGTCGCGACAAATCGCACCTCGGCAGATGGCGAGGCAAGCTGTCGGCTGGCTGCCTCGATGGCCGTTTCGACGTCTTCGAACGCCGTACTCCAGAGTGCGAGGTACAGCGTTTCGGCGTCCGTTTCCTTGCAGGCCGCTGTGCGCGCCTCGGCATGTTCGAGCAGGCTCAGGATCTTTTCGAGCGTCGAGGACATCGCGGCGACGCTCATCCCTTCCCACGAAAGGCCGAACCAGACGTCAACGGCACGTACCACCGAGGAAAATCGCAGCAGGTCGTGATCGATGATCCGCCGCAACACGCGCCTGAACATCTGCGGGTGCGCCTCGTCGGCACTTTCAAGGATTGCCTGACGCAAGCCTTCTTCGCGCTGTGCTGACAGCAGCAGGCGTTCCACGAACGCCCACGCTTCGGGGCGGCTGCAGCTCATCAGCGCCTGCGTTACGTGCCGCCCCATCTGTGCGGTGGGATGCTCACCGCTGGCCGACCGGCACAGGATCTCGAAGACGGCGTCGCCGTCATCACCCCCGGCATCGATCGCGCCTGCCAGCAACCATCCCAGCGTTGCTCCGCCGGTAAACGAACTGAGGAGCGCGGCGTGCTCTGTGACCCAGCGGATATCGGCGTCATACTCCCCGATGAGGGCGGTGGTACTCAAGAGCCAGTGTCCGCGAACGGCCGAGACCACTTCGGGCGATCGTGCGGCGCGGAACGGAAGCCGCATCAGCCCCGTTTGAAACGGCCGATGGCGTACCACGAGTGACGCTGCCACGGCACTCGACTCAACGTGCGGCAACATCCAATGGATGGCGTTGCGCCACTGTTGCTCGGAGAGGTCGGCACACTGTGTGCCAAGCGCTCCCCGTTGCGCGCCCAGGAACGAGCCGCGTGAAAACGCGTCGAGGGCGAGCATCTCGGTGGCGGCGTCGCGGAGGGGGCGTGGAACACCGCCCCCGAGCGCCGCCGCCGCCCGGTGTGCCACGCTCTCGAGGCGGCCCCGAACGGATCCATTCATCCTGCGCGACTCGATCTCCGCCGGCCCCGACCGCAAGTCCGTCACTACGCGCCCGCGAGAAAGGTGAGTCGGATGAAGACCAGCTCGCTCGCGTCCGTGATGAATACGCTGGCATCGAGATCGCGCTGTTCGACGCCGTCGATCACGACGAGATAGAGTCCGTCTTCGAACCCCTGCAGGGCGGTGGCCACGGCCTCCTCGGGGTCGACGGGAGCGCCTGACGGGCGGCCGCCCGGGTCGATCTTGCCACGCTGCTGCGCCTCCGAGATCTCCGATGGCGACAGCCCGCGAACGAGTCGGCGGGCCTGCTCCCGCCGCGCAAACGCGGCGACCTCATGGCGAACGATGCGCGCGATCAGCGCGCGCAGGGTGGTCGAATCACCACCGTCCCGCGGGCTGGCCGGGGGGAGATCGGTGACGGACCATCGGTCGAGCGGACGCGCCTTCTTTCCGAGAACTCGCGTTTCAATGAGCATATTGCCAGAATGGGATGGGCTGGGAAGAAGATAAACGGTGATCTGGAGTTCCGGCGCTGTTCCCAACGAGGCGACTAGAGATTCGCCAGTCTCGCCTCAAGCGCTTCGCGGCGGGAACGGCTCAACGGCAGCCGCGTGCCGTCGCGCAACACGACCAGCGTACGGTCGGCGCCCGACGAACGCAACTCGCTCACCTGATCGAGACGCACGATCGCCGTTCGATGCGCCCGCACAAAGATCGACGGATCCAGTCGGGCTTCCAGATGTTGCATCGTCTCGCGCACCAGGTGCGCCTTGCCGTCGCGTGTGTGCAACTCCGCGTAATAGTCCGCCGCACCGATCCACACGATGTCGGCCACCCGCACGAAACTCACCTTGCCAACGGAGCGCACCACGATGCGATCCGGGAACCGCCCGGCGTCGCCAGTCGATGACCGTCGCGTCATCAGGTCACTCAGCACGGCGCGCGCGTCGCCGGCGATACGCTGCTCCACTTGCTTGCGCGCCCGGGCAAGCGTGGCGCGAATGCGCTCGTCGCGGAAGGGCTTCAACACGTAGTCGATTGCGCTCGCTTCAAACGCTTGAATCGCGAAGTGATCGTGTGCCGTCACGAACACGAATACCGGACGCTGGTCGTCCGGCACGGCGGCGACCACGTCGAAACCGTTCAGGTCCGGCATCTGAATGTCGATCAGCGCAACATCCACATCGCCGCGCAGCATTCGCGCCACCGCCTCCGCACCGTCGGCGCATTCCCCCACCACCAACACGTCGGGCTCGGCGGCAACGATCGCACGCAGCCCCGCGCGCGCGAGGGGCTCATCGTCGACGATGAGCACACGGAGCGGTTGCATCAGGTCGCCCGCACGGCGGTCGGCCGCGCGGCGGACGATGCGGTGGACGCCGCGGCTGCTTGATGGCGACGCATGCGGAGCGGCAGCGTGATCGTCGCCTCGACGCCGGTGCCGTCGGCCGTGTTCTCGATCGAGAACGACGCCGACGAGTCGTGTGCGATGCCCGCGCCACCCGCGGATGCGTCGGCAAATGCCCGCAGGCGATCCCGCACGTTTCGAAGTCCCACGCCGTCACCGTCGTCGACGGTCCAGCCGGCTGGCAGCGGCGGGCCGTCGTTGCGCACGCTGAGCACCAACTGATTGGCGCGACGCGACGCGCGCACGGAAATAGCGCCACCGGAAGCACGCTTGGACACGCCGTGCTTGATCGCATTCTCCACGAGCGGCTGCAGCACCAGATTCGGGACCACGGCATCCTGCAGGTCCGATGGCGCATCAATCGCTGCAACGAGGCGCTCACCGTACCGGACCTTCTCAATGTCGAGATACTGCTTCGCGAAGCCCAACTCCACGCGCAGCGGCACATCGATCGTGCCGGCTTCGTCGAGCACATAGCGTAGCAACTCACTGAATCCCACGATCACGTCGAGTGCGTCGCGATTGCGCTCAGCGCGTACGAGCATCGCGACTGAATTCAGTGCGTTGAAGAGAAAGTGCGGTTGCAGTTGCATCTGCACGGCAGAGAGTCGTGCCTGCGCAAGCTGCGCTTCGAGTTGCGAGGCGATGAGGTCACGGTCGCGATACCGCCTCGAGTACTCGAGCCCGATGATGACGGCAAGGATGCTGCCGTAGATGATGAGGTCGTACAGCGCGAGATCAGAGACTGAGCGCAGGGCCACGTCGCCGAAACCCATGTCCGCACGCATGTGGCCAGTGCGGTGTCCGATCACGACACTCAACCACGCCTGCGTCAGATACGCCACGCAAGCGAGCCCCAGATGGACCACAGGAATGAGGATCACTCCCGCACCGCGCCGCGGCAGGCGCCGCCAAGCCCACAGCGCCAGTGGTGTGATCGGAATCCACGGCCACCAGGTCGCGATACTGTGCCCGATCAGGTGTGACGCCGGCATACCGGGGAACTGCATCGACATCCCCACGAAGTGCCCGGACACGCCGATGACCACGGGCACAGTCCAGCCGACGGCGAGTATCGCCGTCCACTGGACTGTGCGCATGAGCCATCGGTCGGTCATTTCGTAATCTGCCTCGCTCCGGTGCCGTCTGCGTTCATGGTCCACACTTCCATCCGTCCCGTGCGGTCGCTCTGAAAGGCGATTCGCTTGCCATCCGGGAAATATGACGGAGTCTCGTCCAGATAGGGTCGGTCGTGTGCGGCGAGCTT
>CAZMGX010000026.1:23924-24620 GCA_964565915.1 uncultured Gemmatimonas sp. | reverse complement strand
ACCGGCGCGGTGTACTGTCCCGCTTGCGCGAGGACGCGTAGACGGGTGTTCGTCTGGGGCTCGTCGAGTTCCACGTGCCGCGTGCGCAGATGACGGCCGAATGCCTGACGGTCTTCGATCGCGCCATCGCCGATTGTGTGGCGGCGGGTGCGGTCGTCGAGCCGTTCGTACCGTCGGTCAATCGCGCCACGGTGCGCGAACAGTTCGCGACTGCGGCCAAGGCGCGTGGCGACGTTGCCCCAAGTGCCAACGCCCCGGCACCCACCGCGAACGCGCTGCGGCGCTACTTCGAGGGACAACGTCTTCGCGAAGGCACGGCCGCCGCTTCCAGGAGCGTACGACGCGCCGTGCAGGATGACCTGCAGCGCGGGCTCGCCCCGTTCCGAGCGTTCTACGACGTCCTGCCCACGGAGTGGTCCGCCATGGCCACGCTGGTCGACCAGCCCTACGAACGCGACGCCATCGGCCTGTCGTTCGCACGATCGCGCGCGGAAATCCTCGCGCCACTCACCCAGTCGTTCGCCGCGCAGCGAATCGATGCCATGGTGTATCCGACCATGCCGTTCGGCGCACCACTCGCCAAGGATGCCTGGCCGGATGTGCGCACGACGCTTGGTTACGGCAACTGGCTGGGCCTGCCGGAAGTGTCGGTGCCCGCCGGCTATGGGGCTGATGGAATGCCGGCCGGCAACCTGT
>CAZMGX010000026.1:16615-23914 GCA_964565915.1 uncultured Gemmatimonas sp. | reverse complement strand
TGGCGTGAATACTGGCTTTTCCGCCACCAGCATCGAAACGATCGCGGTCAAATCGCTGGCTTCGCATGGTTCGACGCTCAATATGTCCGACGTCAGCGGCGTCACCCTGTTCGAATCCAACGAATCCACCGGCAACCTGTCCTTCGTCGGGCTACCGGGGCGTGACGCCGAGCTCCTCGCGTACGCGCATGCCTACGAGCAGCGCTCACGGCGCTTCGTTGCGCCACCTACGCCATGACAGACCATGCCGCCGCCATTCGCGCCGCGCGCGCCGCATCCAACGCTGCGAGTGCGGCGCGCGATGTCCAACGCGTGGTGATGTTCATGCTGCCGGAGGTCGTCGTGTCCGTGGCGCGCGGACCTGTGCTGACTGGTCGCGAGGCGTCCCGCGCGGCCTTCGCCGAGCAGTTCGCCGATCGCACGTTCCTCGGCTACGTGCGCGACGCGGAAGATGTGGTGGTACACGAGCCGGCCATGCGGGCGACCGAGCGTGGCCGCTGGTCCGGTCGCTGGCGCCGCGGGGTGGGAGAGCAGGTCATGCGCGGCACGTACCGCGCGGAATGGGAGCATACCGCCATGGGATGGCTGATACGATCGGAAGTCTTCGTGCCTGGCGCTGAGGCCTGAAGCGCGATCACGCGCCGGGCTGGTCGTCCGCAGCGCGCGTGCCCCGATCCAGCAGGCGGGTCAACATGTCGATCTGCTGTTGCTGCAGCTGCACCAAGTGTGTCCACTCCCGCTCGCGCAACGTGTCGAACTTGTCGTGCAACTCCCGGATCTCGAGCTCGGACTCGAGGTTGACCTCGTAGTCATGGGCGGCATGCAGCCGGTCGCGCTCGGATGCGCGGTTCTGGCTCATCATGATGACCGGCGCCTGCAGCGCGGCGATCATCGAGAGAAACAGGTTGAGGAAGATGTACGGGAACGGATCGAACGCTTTCTGGCGTGGTCCGAGCACGACGGTATTGAGGACGACCCAGAAGACCAGGAACGACAGGAAGAACAGGATGAACGTCCACGAGCCGCCGAACTGCGCAATGCGATCGGCCAGCCGCTGGCCGGTCGTTGCGCGCTCGTCGCTCTCGCGGACGATGTCTCGCGCGACGGGAGTTCGCTGCCGCCGCCGCGTCCCGAGCGGGTTGTTCGACTGCGCGGTCAGGGGGTGATCGCCAACGCCGGTCGTCTCACGGTTTCGCGCAGTCATTGGGGTTCCGGTTGAAGGACGGACGTGGCCGAGGGCCTCTCGTTACTCGTTACTCTCTACTCGTTACTCTCTACTCGTTACTCTCTGTTGCTCCTTGCTCATTACTCGTTACTCTAGTGATTCCCCCGCGGTATGCCGTGACTCCGTGGTTGGTATCGTTGAGCAGCAGGAGTCCATCCGGGTTTCCGTAGCGCCGCATGAGGTCCAGCATCATCGGCGCCTCACCACCCCACGGGTACCCGAATACCACGTCAAAGTCGCCGAGGGCACGGCCGAGCTTCAGGTAACCCGACGGACCGCTTCCGGTGTTGCCGGTGGTTTCGTCCACCTCCCGGGATTGCCAGCGATACCCGGTCGGCAGGAAGCTGCCGGCGACGAACTGGGCGCGGGAGTTGAATCGGGCGGCCAGAGCGCGGGCGCTGTGCACCAGCGAGGCATCGAGTTCGATGCCGTACGCGTCGAAACCCATGACGTCCGCCATGATGGTGATGACGCCGGTCGCTGATCCCCATTCGAGGAATCGCGCACCTGGTGCGCGATGTGACCACAGGGCTCTGCGAACGACGTCATAGTCCGCCGCGATGAACGGGTGAAAGTCGCGTTCGCGCACCGTCCGGTCGAACTGCTCCCAGATGTCCCAGCCGGCTTCGCAGACCGCGTCCAAGCGCGCCGTGACCGTCATGTCATCGTCAATGTGCGTCATGGTGTAATCACGAGCGGGGGTATCGGTGTAGCGGGCATGCCCATGTGCCGGTGGACCGTGGGCATGTCAGCGCGTGGTCGCGCCGTAGCGTCGCGCGAGGGACACCAGCGTCCAGTACGCCGGCGGGTAGCCGTTGGCCGTTCGCCACTCGGCCGCCGCTGCACGCAACGCCGCCGCCCGCGCCGCATGTTCGGTCCCATAGCTGCGATTGCGCAGGGCGGCAGCGGCCGACATGCCCTCGGGGATCGGTCCGGCGCCACCGGCCTGCACCCGGATCCAACTGTAGGCTTTCATCACGCGCGCGACCGGCAGCGTGTACCAGTCGTACGACAGCGCGGCACCGCCGTCCGCGTCCTCCAACATGACGTCGGTCACCGCGTTGTCGATATGGTCGTCGAACAGCGTGGCCGCGTCATGCCATTCGGCCACGACATGAACCTGCGGATCGTACTCCAGATCGGATGGTTCCTGCGTGGCAAAGTGCTGCACCCCGAACGCGGAGAGCCATCGTCGTAGGCCCTCTCGGGAAATCGTGGAAATTCCCATCCACAGCGTCAACCCGGCCTGCTGGTACGCCGCCGATGCGACCTCGGAACAGAAGAGCCGCGACGGGTCGGTGTAGTCCATCGTGAAGTCGTACGGAATGTGTTCGCGACGCGCGCGCGCAAGCATGGCTGAGGCCGCGCGATGCGGCAGCATGGGATCGCGTTGCATCGCCGGCAGGTCGGCGCGTGGACGCAGCACCATCACTCGCAGCTTCTTGTCGGCGAGATACTTGTCGGCACTGGACACCGCAACACCGGCCTCGATGTGCGCCTCGATGACCGAGATCTCGTGTGTCGCGCTGTCCACGTGGACGAGGGCGATGTGCGAGAAGTTGCCCGGATAGTCGTTGCCGCGCGCAATGAGAGCGGAGGTCGGGAACCCGCCGCGCGAGACGAGAATGTCACCGGAATGAAGGGTGACCCCGTTCGACTCCGCACTCGGCGTGGCGGAACGGCCGACGGTGGCCGTCGACACCCCGCTCACCAGTCGATCGGTGGCATCCGGTTGTTGCAGCATCACTTCTTCGACGGCCGCGCGGCCGCCATACAGCGCGCGGTACAACCGGTCGCGCGCGGCGATGCTGTTGACGTCCCACGCGCGAGACTGCGCCTTGATGGCCTCGCGAAGGCGTACGTGCAACGTGACGAACCGAGGCACCAGACGTGCCACTGCCCCACCGCAGGCCGCAACCTGCGGGGCGGTCGCAAACATGGCGTACTCCAGCGAGTCCAGCACCGGCGCTGCGGGCGTCAGCACCTCGCGACCGATGCGGCCGATCAGCGAGTCCAGCGCATCGAGCGCGCTGACGGTTTGGAGGCTGTCGTCGCAGCCCGCCGTACGCGCCTGCACGAACCGCTGTTCGAGGCCCAGCCAGACCGAATCACGATTCCACGCAAAACTGCGGGCGCGTTCCGGCGCCGCCGGCACGTCCGGCGGCGCTGATGGCAGCGCCAGCAAGACGAGCGGGACAACGATGACGCCGAGGAGTGCGAGGACACGAGGAGATGGCATGGCCGGAATATGCCCATACGCGGGCAGGCCAGCGACTGGCGATCACGCGTGCTCGGTGCAGCCCTTAACGCAGCCGCGGAACGCGGCTCGGAACGCGGCTCGGAACGCGGCCCCTAACGCGGCCTTGGCGACGTCGCGGCCGAGTCCTCGCGAGAGATCGTTACACGTCCGGCGCCCCCGTCGACGGTGACCGTCGCTCCGTCCGGAATGCGCTGCGTCGCCACGTCTGTGTTCACGACGGCTGGGATGCCAAACTCCCGAGCGATGATCGCCGGATGCGACAGCATACTGCCCTCGTCGGTGACCAGCGCGCCGACCCGGCCGAAGATCATGCTCCACTCACCACTCGTGATGCGGCTGACAACGACATCGCCCGGGAGTACCCGATGAAAGTCCTGCGGTCCGGTGATCACCCGCGCGGTACCCGTATACACGCCCGCGCTGGCCGCATGACCGGGCAGCGTATCCCCACCGGCGTCGGACGTCGTCGGCGGGGTCATCTCCGCATCCATCATCCATCCGAAGATTCGAAAGAGCTTCCGAAGTGGCGCGGGAAACGCATCGACCGGTGGCATTGGCGCTTCAGGCGGACCGTAGACGCGGGGACCGCGGTGGAACTTCGCCCATTGCTCCTCGCCGCGACGTCGCTCGATACGAGCGGCCATGTCCGTGAGGGTGCCGCGGAATGCCGGCTCCAACTCATCGGGCGTCAGATAGAAGATGTGCGCCGGCGCTCCGAGATGCGGCATCCGACGCCCCATTTCGAGCAGGTGCAAGCGGACCATCCCGAAGAGAGGAGAGATCGTGTACTGCCCGTTCTCGTCGCGATAGCTGTACGCCCGTCGAGCCCAATCGGCCAAGGTCTCGAACTCGGACCACAGCGGTGATCCCTCGAGTGCGCGGCGGGCGTCTGCATGGAGTCGTTCACGTTCGGCATGCACCGATGCGGACGGGTCCGGTCGTCCGTCGGCCATCCGCGTCAGAATATCGCGCACCTGTCGCTCAACCAGTTCCGGCGTTTCGCCAAGCGTTGGGTTGTGGAAATCGTAGTGCTGAATGCGCAGGCGATTCGCGCGTTGCCATTCCTCGAGCGCCGATCGAAGCGCGTCGTTCCTCGCGAGCAGGTCAGGGACCGCGTTCGCGCCTGAGCCGCTGACGGCGCGTGCGTCGGCCGCGCTGACGTGTTGGCGGCAGAGGGCGGTCAGCTCATCATGGACGGCCGTCGTGGCTTTGCTCCAGCCACCCATCGCGCGCAACGTGGTCGGGATATCCCATGACAAGTGCTCGCGGCAGAAGACGCCGAACTCGCAGATCGCGATCCAGTTGCCCATCGTACGCGCGTGCGCGCGCAGTCCCACCTGAAGGTGTCGCTTCAGCTGCCGGAATTCGGCGACGAGTGTCTCGTCGTCCATCGCGGCGAGGGCGTCCGGGTCCAGCCGGGCATTGTGCTCCTGGAAGTACGGCTTCCACTCGTCTTCCCAGGCACGCATTTCCGCGTGGTGTGGCTGCTCGCGGAAGATCAACTCGGCCTGGCGGTTCATGCGGCGCAACTGCGGCACGAGGCGTGCTGCGAGCCACATCACCCAGTTGGGCGGCGTGCCCTTCTGGTCCCCGCCTTCTGTCGCCATTTGCGTGTACAAGTGCCCGCCGATCATTCGGGAATTGAGCGAGAGGACCGGCATGGCATAGGTGCGCATCGCCTCCGCCTGCGCCGCATCGTAGTCGGCGCAGAAGAGACCGAAGGCCATCGGCGAGAGCGTGGTGTGGTGGTCGTTGCGCATCCAGGTACCGGGCGGCACGGTGACCGGGATCGGAATCGGGGCCGGTGGGAGCGCGGTGATGGGCCTTGCCTGCAGGATGTGCAAGGTTCCGTCTTCGAAGGCCCACTCCACATCCTCTGGTGCATCGAACTGGGTGGCGATGTGCCGAACCACCGTCGCCAGTTCGCGCGCCTGTGCATCGGTGAGTCCGGAGAGGCGTGTACGGGATCCCGAGACGGTGTCGCCGGTGACGGTGTCGCCGGTGACGGTCACCTCGTCGGGGGTGACGTCACCGTGCACCAGTTTGTCGCCCAGGCCGGGCACGGCGTGAATGACCACCTCGTCGCGCGCGCCTGTGACGGGGTTTGCCGAAAAGGCGACACCGGCCGTTGTGGCGGCGACCTGTCGTTGCACGATGATCGCGAGGGGCTGCTGGTTCCCTTGACCGTAGCTCGTGATCCGATTGCCGCTGGCGGATTGCAGGCATTCCTTCAGCGCGCGCTCCAAGGTGTCGTCGTCGGAGACGTGCAGGACCGTGGCAACCTGTCCGGCGAACGAGTGCTCGGCGCCGTCTTCGGCGATACCGGACGAGCGTACGGCCCAGGGACCCTCACCCAAGGGGTGCAGGGCTTCACGGAGCGCGTCGTGCAGTTCACGGGTGACGCCGTCGGCCAGCGCGGAGGCGGGAACAACGACGCCGGGCGGAACGCGGTGTCCGATGCCGAGCACACGATTCAGGTGGTGTGCTTTCGCACCGACGTCCGTGATCTCGGTGGCGTGCGACAGGGGGAGGAGGCGGATGGCGAGGGGCATCGGCAGGCGACTCACGGTGAGAGGAGCTTGAGGAGAGCCTTGAACGCGGTCATGTAGGTGTCGCCGGGGCGGGTCGGATCAATCCGCCTGCCCACCAATCCTGATCCGTGCCACAACGCACCGAACAGGGTCGCTTGGGCCTCCACCGTCAGGTCGGTGCGGAAATCGCCGTCCCGGCGGGCGTGGTGGCATTGCTCGCGGAGGAAGTCGCCGATACTGAGCGAGATGTCGAGGTCGAGGGTGGAGCCATCGGGATACAGGACGAGCTTCTCGGCGCGCGTCAGCTCCGGCCGCTCCATGCCGTCCAGCTGTGCGCTGTTCAGGCTGAAGCAGTACCCGAAGAGATTCTGGTTTTCGTTGAAGCGGTCCGCCGTGTCCTTGAAGAACGCGCGCAAGGCGGGGACGCCGTGCTTGCCGGACCGCAGCAGATCGGCCTTCAGTCGATAGGTCCAGACCGACGCGAAGTACCAGAGCAGGGCGTCCTTGGTCGGGAAATACTTGAAGAATGTCACCTTGCTGATCATGGCGAGTGCACACAGCTCGTCGACGGTGACTTCATGGAAGCCCCGGCGCGTCAGCTCGCGTGACAGCAGGTCCACAAGGGACAACTTCAGCGCGGCGGCCTTCCGTTCGCGCAGGCCGGGCCGGTTGGCGAGGGTGGTCATAAGCGTTCGTTAGTAAAAGACTTTACCAAAGTACGCATTTCGGCGGTCGCCGCAAGTGGTCGGATAGCGCCGTCGTTTCGAGCCGTCTCCGGCGGCCGGCGGCGCGTCTCCGCCGCGCCCGCGGTTGCGCCCGCGGTTGCGCCCGCGGCTGCGTCCCTTCCGCGCCGGGTCGGCCGAACGGCCCGCCTTACGGAGATCGGGACGTGGCGGCACATTGAACCGGTTGCATTTCCACCCATTTCTCGGAGCCACGCATGTTCAAGAAGTTCGCCGCCGAAGCGCTCGGCCTCAGTGACATTGGCATCATCGTTCCGCCCAGCGACTACGACAAAGTCGACGCCGACGACTACCTCTTTCACGAAGACAAGGAGAAGATCTATTTCCTGATCAAGTCCAAGAAGGACGAGTACTGCTTCACCAACCTGGCGTTCGTGCATGTGGACGGTGAGTCCGCCGTTTCGTCCAAGCGATCGATCCGGCGCTATGCGTGGGGATCACACCACGTGCACGGCGTGATGATCGAGACCGCCGGCACCATCGACCTGGATGTCGAGCTCAAGTTCGGCATCGGCGACGTGAAGCTCAGCATCGATGTCC
>CAZMGX010000026.1:0-16605 GCA_964565915.1 uncultured Gemmatimonas sp. | reverse complement strand
CTCACGACGATCGGGCACATCCAGGGCAAGGAAGCCTCGGCGCGGCAGCACGCGCTGCATTGCTCGACGGTGGTCGGCTCGATGTACCGGATGAACGCCGGCGACCCGGAGTCGGTCGTGAAGCAGTACAACGCGATGCTGGATGCCCTCAACGGGGCGGTGATCGATCGGTTCACGACGCGGGATTTCGGCCCGACATTCGAGAAGTACATCCACGCCTGAACGCGCCGTCGGCTGCTGGTTGATCCCCTTCCGGTGGGGCGACCAGCAGCCCAACGGCGCGTTAATCGGACAAGTAAATGCGTAAATAACTACATCAGAATATTTTTGATCATTCGTGCGATGCATCACCGGATGTCGCGCGCGAGCGCCGGTAGCTTGCTCGCACGGCCCCTGACGTGATGCGTACGGCAGGACACGCGTTGAAAGGGACCGCTGGGTCCGCGACGGAGCGCTCTGCTCCCTCGCGTTCGGTCACCGCCTTCGCCCCCGCCGCCTATGCGATCCCAGACAACACGCTCCCGCGCCGCCCTGTCTGCGGCACTCACTCCGCTGGCGCTCGCCGCCGCGCTCTCCTCCTGCCGCGACCTCCCCACGGGCGCTCCAGACGAACCCGGCAGCGTCCCGGACAAGCCAGCCTTCGCCGTCGCGACGACCGTCAACCTCACGGGCCGCGCGCTCGCCGCCAACTGCTTCCAATGCCACGGCACGGACGGTGTGGCGGGAGAGCTCAAGATCGCCGGGGAAAGTGCGCTCGAAATCATGTCGGAGCTCAACGAAATGCGCGGCAAGAATCCGCGCGACAACATCATGAATCTGCATGCGCTCGCCTACACGCCCGCAGAAGTGGCACTCATCGCCGACTACCTCTCACGGCAGGGGAACTGACCATGCAGCGTCGAAACTTCTTGCAGGCTCTCGGTGCTTCAGGGCTCGCTCTGACGGCGTTTCGCTCGGCGCTGGCGCTTCCGTCGAATGTTGCCGCTGGTGCGACGGGTCGCGTGTTGGTTGTCGGTGGCGGTATGGGCGGTACGACAGTCGCCAAGTTTCTGCGTCTGTGGGGCGGGTCCGGCATGGACGTTACCCTCATCGAGCCCAACGCGACCTATGTCTCGAACATCTTCAGCAACATGGTGCTCACCGGGGAGCGCAGCCTGAACCAACTCGGGTTCAACTACCTGACGCTCAGCAGCAAGTACGGCGTGAAGGTGGTGCGAGGTTCGGTCATCACAATCGATCCCGTCGGGCGAACCGTGATGCTGTCCAATGGCGCGCGACTGTCGTACGATCGCCTGGTCCTTTCGCCGGGCATCGATTTTGAACCGCTTCCCCTGACCGGAACAGCGGCAAACCGGGCCAAGATCGTGCATGCCTGGAAAGCAGGGGCGCAGACCACGGCGCTGAAAGGGCAAATCGCCGCGATGACCAAGGCCGACACGTTCATCCTGACGGTACCCCCGAAGCCGTATCGATGCCCCCCGGGGCCCTACGAGCGCGCGTGTGTGGTCGCCGACTACCTGAAGCGCGTGAAGGGCGGAGGCAAGGTCATCATCCTCGACGCAAACCCGTCCATCCAGGCAGAACCGTTGAATTTCGGCCGCGCATTCTCCGTCACACACCGCAACATCATCACCTATGTGCCGAACGCGGTGATCACGGGCATCGACGCGGATCGCATGACGGTCACGACGAATTCGGCGGGCTCATTCACGGGAAAAGTGATCAACGCGATTCCCACGCACAAAGCCGGCGCGCTGATCACCGAATCGGGGATGGGGTTGGCCAACGCGCCCGGACCGAACAACGCCCCCGGCAAGTTCGCCGGCGTCGATGTCCTGACCTACGAATCCACCGCCGTGCCGTTCGTGCATGTGCTGGGTGACGCATCGGCCACCACCCAGCCCAAGGCCGGTCACATAGCCAACGCCGAGGCGAAGGTGTGCGCCGCCGCCATCATCCAGCTTCTTAGTGGCGGCCCCGTGAATCCGGCACCGATGACGAACTCGTCCTGTTTCACGCCGATCACGAGGAGCACAGCGTCCTGGCTTTCCGTCGTCTTCCGCTACGACCCCGCCTCCAGGACGATGGTGCCGACCGGTAACGGCGTCACGGAGTCCCTCGATGCGACCAGCGAAAACTACGAGGACATGCTGAAGTGGTTCACGAATCTCATGTCCGACACGTTCAAGTAGACGCGGACGGCCGAAAGGCGGGGTACTTTATGGGTCACGGACGTGGACTCACGGACGTCCGGGCCCCTCCTGACCATCCCATGAAACGACGTCAGTTCGTCCAGCATGCCGCCGCGCTCGCGGCTGTCCCGTGGATCGGCCGTGTGCCGTCCGCGCACACCACACGCGCGCCGATGCGTGTCAATGGTGCGCGACTCAATGCATCGCTCGCCGCCTTCGACACCATCGGGCGCACGGCCACCGGGATCAATCGCGTCGCGTACTCGCCGGCCGACCTGGCCGGTCGCGTCTTCACGCTCGACCTGTTCAAGCAAGCCGGGCTGACGCCGCGCATCGATGCGGCCGGCAACATCTACGGGCGTCTCGAGGGCACGGTGCCATCACTCAAGCCCATCCTCATCGGCTCGCACGTGGACTCCGTGACCGATGGTGGCAACTTCGACGGACCCGTCGGCTCGTTCGGCGCCATCGAAGTCGCGCGCACGCTTCGCGAGCAACGCGTGGCGCTGCGGCATCCGCTGGAAGTGGTGGTCTGGCAGAACGAAGAAGGTGGCACCATCGGCAGCAAACTGGCCATCGGCGACCTGGCCGATGCCGATCTCGACAAGGTCGCGCGCTCCGGCAAGACCATTCGCGAAGGCATCGGCCTCGTGGGCGGTGATGTGAACCGGTGGCGTGAGGTCATTCGCAAGCCCGGTGACATTGCGTGTTACATCGAATTGCACATCGAGCAGGGCGGGCTGCTGGAAAAGGCGGGACTGCAGATCGGCGTCGTGCAGGGCATCGTCGGCCTGCGCTGGTTCGAGGTGACCATCACCGGCTTCGCCAATCACGCCGGTGCCACGCCGATGAACCAGCGTCAGGACGCCATGCTGGCGGCGGCGAAGTTCACGGTGGCGGTCAACGACGCCGTAAAGGCCGAACCCGGACGGCAGGTGGCGACCGTCGGACGCGTCAACGTCACGCCGAACACGACGAATGTCATACCGGCGCAGGTGGTGCTCACCGTCGACCTGCGCGATCTCGAGCAGGCCAAACTCGAACGCTTTACGACTCGTTTCGAACAACTGGGGCGTGAGATCGGCACCGCCACCGGGACCACTTTCTCGTTCAAGCGTTCCGTCGACAGCGCGCCGGCACTGGCCGATACCAAGGTCATGGACTGGGTCGAAGGCAGCGCAGTCGCCCTCGGATTATCGCGCCAACGGATGCCCAGCGGTGCCGGACACGATGCGCAGGAGATTTCGCGCATCGCGCCCATGGGCATGATCTTCGTGCCAAGCGTCGGAGGGATCAGTCACTCCCCCAAGGAGTTTACGAGAGCCGAAGACGTCGCCCACGGCGCCGACGTGTTGCTGAACGCGGTTTTGGCTGCAGATCGTGGGTGAGGCCGGAACCCAGGTAAATTCCGGGTTCCCTCATTAGGCGGAGTCCGGCGCGTGCACCTTACGGTAGACGGTCAACAGCACGAGATCGATGTCGAACCCGACATGCCGCTGCTCTGGGTGCTGCGCGACGAACTCGGCATCACCGGGCCCAAGTATGGCTGTGGCATCGGCGTCTGCGGTGCCTGTGCCGTACACGTCGGCGGAACGGTGGTTCGCTCGTGCACCATGCCGGTGGGGCGCGTCACTGGAGCCGTGACGACGATCGAAGGGCTCGGCACCCCCGCGGCGCTGCACGCGGTCCAACAGGCGTGGATTGAATTGCAGGTGGCGCAGTGCGGATACTGTCAGTCTGGACAGATCATGACCGGAGCCGCCGTTCTCGCGACGAACGCGGCGCCGACCGACGAGCAGATCGATCAGGCCATGGCGGCGAATCTGTGTCGCTGCGGCACGTACCCGCGCATTCGTGCCGCCATCCGGCGCGCGGCCGAGCTGATGTCGCCCACACCGGCGCCGCGTTGATGGCACGCAAAGTCGGTACGATCGCGCGCCGCACGTTCATCATCGGCACGGCCGCGATCGCTGGCGGCATCGTCGTGGGCGTGGTGGCCGCCAAATGGCCACTCGCCAATCCGCTGCTTGACGACCTCGACGAGGGCGAGGTGTCGCTCAATCCGTATGTCAGGATCGACGCCAACGGGATCACCATCACGACGCCGCGCGCCGACGTCGGGCAGGGCGCGTATTCGGTGCAGGCGATGCTGGTGGCGGAGGAGCTCGACGTCGCATGGGGCACCTTCGCCGTCGACCCGGGACCACCCGACGCCGCATACTACAATCGCACGCTCTTCCACGAGTCGTTTCCCATCCCGTCGACCGATGACGGGGTGGTCGCGCGATCGGCGCGCACCATCGGCGGCACGATCACCAAACTGCTCGGCTGGCAGATCACGGGCGGATCGTCCACCGTGCCGGAGGCGTACGAAAAGCTGCGTCGCGCTGGTGCGACGGCGCGGGCAATGTTGCTCATCGCGGCCGCGCAGCAAACCGGTATCGCCGTCAGTGCGCTGAAAACACGGGACGGCGCCGTCGTGACACCAGATGGCACGCGCATCGCCTACACGTCGCTGGCTGGCGCCGCCGCGCAAGTGGATCCGCCGGACGATGTCGTCCTCAAGGATCCGAAAGACTGGCGGTACCTCGGCCGCGGCGTGCAGCGATTGGACATTGTCGCCAAGTCCACCGGCACGGCGCAGTACGGTATCGACCTGCGATTGCCCGGCATGGTGTACGCAACCGTTCGCGTGAATCCCCATCTCGGTGGGGCCATGATCTCGGTCGATGACACAGCCGCCAAGGCATTGCGCGGTGTGCTCAAGATTGTGCCGATCACCGGCGGTGTTGGCGTGATTGCCGACAACACGTGGCGCGCCTTCAGGGCCGCGTCGCTGTTGCAGCCGAAGTGGGGGCCGTCTCCATACCCGGCGACACAAGCAGAGCACTGGCAGCGCGTGGTCACGTCGTTCACGGACGATCATCGGGACTCGCGCTTCAAGCATGACGGCGATGTTGACGACGCGCTCGCGAACAGTGGCGCGCGCATCATCGAAGCCGAGTATCGCGTGCCCTTTCTCGCCCATGCACCACTTGAACCGATGTCGGCGACGGCGCGGTTCAAGGACGGCACACTGGAGCTCTGGACCGCGACGCAGATTCCGCGTTTTGCGCAGCAGTCGGCCGCGAAGATCGCCGGCATCGAGCCCGAGCAGGTTACGCTGCACGCGATGATCGCTGGTGGGAGTTTCGGCCGTCGCCTTGAGAAGGACTATGTCGACCAGGCCGCCGAGCTCGCTGTGGCGTATCCGGGTGTGCCCGTGAAGATGACGTGGACGCGTGAGGAAGACATGCAGCACGACTTCCCCCGCCCGTTGGCGATGGCGCGTGAGCGCGGCGTCGCGGTGGACGGGCACGTGCATGCGTTTGCGTTGGACATCGCCTCCTCGGCCGTGAACGTCTCGCAAGCTCGGCGTCTTGGAGTGCCCGTGCCCGGGCCCGACATGGCGATCGTCGCAGGCGCGTGGGATCAACCGTTCGCTATACCGCACTACCGCGTGCGCGGCTATCGCGTGCCGGAAACCATTCCCATCAGCTCGTGGCGATCCGTGGGCGCGTCGCACAACGGATTTTTTCACGAGAGTTTCCTGGACGAACTGATCGCCGCCGCCGGCGCCGATCCGTTGGCGGAGCGGCTGCGCCTGTGTACGCATGACGTTTCGCGCACGGTGCTGGAGACGGTCGGCACGCTCGCGCAGTGGGCCACACCGCTTGAAGCCGGGCGTGGTCGCGGTCTCGCGTTCACGATCTCGTTTGGAGTACCGGTGGCCGAGGTGGTCGAGGTGACGAACACGCCGCGCGGCATCACGATCGACAAAGTGTTCGTCGTGGCGGCCGTCGGGCACGTGCTCGACCCGGTCAACTTCGAAAACCAAGTGCAGGGCGGCGTGATCTGGGGGCTCGGTCATGCGATGAACGCCGAGCTCACGATCGCCGACGGCATGACGCAGCAGACCAACTACCACCAGTACCAAGGACTTCGGCTGGACCAGACCCCGGAGATCATCGTGAAGGGTCTCTCGATCGGCGCGATCCGCGGCATTGGAGAACCGCCGGTGCCACCCGCTGCACCGGCATTGGCGAACGCGATCTTCGCGGCCACGGGGCAGCGCATTCGTGAATTGCCCATGCGAAAGCACATCACGTTTGTGTAGACGAGCCGACACCCGGCGTGCTGCCACCCGAGGCTTGCCGCCATCCGAGGCTTGCCGCCACCCCGGCTTGCCGCCGGCCGCAGGGGTGACAAGTTTCAACTAGTCATCAACCAGTTGGAGTGTCGTATGGAATCGATCGCCGCATTCGACGCCAAGACCCGGCTCAGCGAGTTGCTTGATCGCGCCGCCAACGGCGAAACGTTCGAGATCACCAAACACGGTCGCCCCGTCGGCAAGCTGGGCCCTCCGGATTCCGCCCGTGACCCCAGGGTGGTGGCGGAGGCCGTCAAGCGGCTCAAGACCTATCGCGGCGCGCTCAAGGGCCTCACGCGAGACGAACTGCTCGCGTTCAAGCACGAAGGGCATCGCTTCTGATGGCGGTCGTCCCCGATGTGTCGGCGATTCTCGGTCAGGCGCTGGACGACGAAGACGCGACGTTCGCCGAGTCGGTGATCGCGGCCATCGCCAGCGACGAAGCCATCGTGCCAACGCTGTTCTGGTACGAGATCCGCAACCTGCTCGTGATGGCCGAGCGACGTAAACGCATCGCCTCGGCACGTACCACCGCGTTTCTGTCCGATTTGTCGCTGTTGCCGTTTTCGGTCGACGATCTGCCGCGCGAAGCGTCCGTGCTCGACCTCGCGCGGCGGCGGTCGCTGACCGTGTACGACGCGACGTACCTCGAGCTCGCGCAACGCACCGGGGCGCCGCTGGCCACGCTGGATCAGTCGCTGAGCGTCGCCGCGAAGAAAGAGGGAGTCGCCCTCTTCAAGCCCAAGGCAAACCGGTGAACGACGGTGCGCGGATGATGGACGGGCGACGTGACGCGGCGCGGCGTATTATTGTCACGAGCCACGTGACGCCGCCGAAGGTCAAGCGCGGCGACGTGTTTCTGGTGCAGCTGGAGCCGACGCGAGGGGGTGAGATTCGGAAATCTCGCCCCTGCGTCGTCGTGTCGCCGGATGACTTGAACGCCCATCTCCGGACCGTGATTGTCGCGCTGCTGACAACGGAAGGACATGAGTATCCGTTTCGCGTCCGCTGTACGTTCGGTGGGAAGGACGGCTTCGTGGTCGTTGATCAGATTCGGACCGTGGATGTCGAGCGGTTCGCGAAGCGGCTCGGTCGCCTGTCCCCTGCTACGCTCAATCGTTCGCTTGAGGTTCTCCAAGCCATGTTTGCCGCGTAACGCGCGCCGCGGTCGTCATCGCCAGCGGCGCCGACGCGAACGACGCGTTGGTCGTTGCGCCGCTACTTCCTTGGCGTGATCAGCGCCTCGAACGGCGCGTAACCACGCAGCGAACGAAGCGCCAAGTTGCTGTGCCAGTTGTACATTCGGAGTCCCTTTGACCCCGCGACCGTAAGCAATCGCACCGCTTCGGCGCGCTCGCCCAACTCGGCGAGTATCGCCGCGCGCCAATACGGCGTGAGCCCGCGGTCCCACTTGGGCACATTGGCCGCGAGCGAGTCGGACACCGCCCGGGCGCGCGACACGTTATTCGTGCGCGCGGCGATCATCGCGAGATACGCCACCGTGCCGATGCCGTTGGTGCTCGTGTCCGGCAAGGCGCGCGAAAAATGGGTGGCCGCCGAGTCGAGCGCTCCGGCGAACAACCACAGCGTGCCGGCCGAGCGCTCCCACAGAATGGAAGGCTTCGGCAGCGCATTCAGGCGCGCCCAGTCGAGCGCTTGCCGATTAAGCAGCTGAGCACCGGCGCTGTCTCCGTGCGCGTCGAACTCCCACGCCGCGACCGTCACGGTGTTCATTCCCGCCGCGGACCCGCGATCCGACCGCAGCGTGAGCAGCGTATCAGCAAGCGCCCGCGCCGCGTCGAGATCGCGCAGTCCCGCATAGGCGCGGAACTTGGTGGCGGTGTACTGAGCCGTGAACTGGGGGAGACGCGCGATCCCGCGGTCCAGCGCCTCCAGCTCCTTGCGATAGTCGGCCAGCAAATGATGCGCGATCGCTTCGTCGCGAACCTGGCCTATCCAGCCGGCCTTCAGCATCGCCGAATCGCTCAATCTGAGTGCCTCGAGCGCCTCCACGGGCCTGAGGAGCGTCGCAGCAAAGTTGCCCACCAGTGTTGCCCAGAGCGGATCTCCCGTCCGGCGGTACAACTCCTGGGTCTTCTTCAGCAGCTCGGTCGAGTAACCGCGAAGAAGAAATTCGTCGACATAGTCGAGCGCCAGCCGGTCGACCGACGAGAGGCGTTCCCGCTGCGCCCGTAGTCGATCGGCCACCGCCTGCGCGTCGTCGTAGCGGCCTGCATTCGAATAGGCTGTGGCCAGAAAGATGTACGGAGAGGAAAACGTAGAATCCATCGCAATGGCTCGCTCGAAGTAGGCGCGCGAGGCCGCTTGATCCTTGACGAACATCTCCGCGCCCGCGAGAGACTCGAGATAGGCACCGTACTTGGGCGGTGTCGAACCGACCGCGACCTTGCGCGCCAAGTCGCCGCTCACGATTGACCCGAGCAATCGCTCGCGCAGCGCGGCGATCGCCACCATCGGATCGGACACGGGCCCCGTGGTCGGATCGAGCGCGCGCAGCACGTTGCCCGTTTTCGCGTCAATCACGCTCACCTGCATGCGCAGTGAATCGCCCGCCTTCGAGTAGCTGCCGCGCACCACAATGCCAGCGCCGGTGGCTTTACTCACGCGTGCGGCCATCCCTTCGGTACGCTGCGCGGTCTCGCCAAGCGCCATCAGCACCGCGTTGCCATCCACCACGTCGGCCGAGTCGGTTTGCGCGATGCTGCGCGACAGCTCTTCCGACGCCACTCGGCCTACCACGTCCAGCGCTTTGTCGCCGGTGAGGTTCTCGAAGGGCACAACCGCCACGCGGCGCGTATCCATGGCCGGGCCATCATCCCGCGTGCGCTGCGCGGCATACCACACGCCAGCGGCGACAATCGCAACGCCGAGTGCGATCGCGGCCACGCGTGCCGTGCGTCGCGTGCTTGCTGCACTGGCCGCGGGATACGCGACGCGACTCGCCGCCCCCATCGGCATCGTGCTGCTCGGCGTGGATAATCCATCCAGCGCGTTCACGATCTCCTGTGCGCTCTGCACGCGATCGGCCGCGGACTTCGCCATGCACCGCTGCACCAATTGCGCGAGCGCTGGTGGCGTGGCGGGGCGCAGCCGCTCCACCGGTATTGCGTCCTCCGTCATATGCGCCGCCATCGTGGCGTGTGGCGATCGACCGGCAAACGGGTTGTGTCCGCACAACATTTCGTACGCAACCACACCAAGCGCGTAGATATCTGCGCGATGATCGGTGCGCCCGTCGCCAGCGATCTGCTCCGGCGCCATATACGCCGGCGTACCGAGCGCGACGCCCACACTCGTCAGCGTCGATCCGTGTTCCGCACCCGCGTCCACCAGTGCCTTCGCCACGCCGAAATCGGTGACTGCCGCACCACCCTCGGCCAGCAGGATGTTCTCCGGCTTGATGTCGCGGTGCACCACGCCCTTGCCATGCGCATACGCCAACGCACTCGCCACGTCGCGCAACGTGCGCACCACGTCGGCGATGGGCAGTTCCCCCGCACCAAGCCGCGTGCGAAGCGACGGCCCGTCGACAAAGGGCATGGCGAACCAGGGCAGCCCGTTTGCATCACCGGTGGAGAGCAGCGGCACGATGTGCGCGTGCTGCAGCTTGGCCGCCAGCGAGATCTCACGCTTGAAGCGCTCGATCGAGACGCCGCTGGCCAGTTCGGGCGGCAGCACTTTGAGCACCACGCGACGGTCGAGTGCGGTTTCGGTGGAGAGAAACACGCGCGACATGCCGCCGCCGCCGAGTTCACGGTCGAGGCGGTAGGTGTGGCCGAGCGCCTGCTGGAGTTGGTCGCGGAGGGGATCCATGGCGGCGGAGCTCATTTCCCTGATGTCATTCGGGAAGCTACGGGCAACGCCGAGGGCTCGCCAGCGACCCGTTGAACGTTCGATCTATCTCCGACCGACGATGCAAATGAAGCCCCCTCATCGCCAACAGACACCTATTGCATTCCGAGCGCCTCGTCGAAGTACGCCGCCACATCAATGCGGAGCGCCTCGCCCGCACCAACCGGACGCCACTCCAGCGCGGATCCCGCGACGGTCTCGGCACCGTCACCACCAACGACGCGAATGGTCCGGCTCCAGCGGTCGACCATCCAATAATCGCCGACGCCGATCTGTTGATAGAAGCCACGTTTCTGCTGTTCGTCGCGTTGGCGCGTGGCGCGCGAGAAGATCTCCACCACCAGCAACGGTGTCGGCATCTCGGCCCACGTGGTCGGCAGTGTCGGCGTCGTGGGCCGCACCATCAGATCCGGTTCCACAGCCGCCTCGTCGGTGCGCACCACCCCACGCGTGTAGACCCGCCCCAGCCGATGAGCATGCATGTACGCCGCCAGCATCGCGTGCAACACCGCCACGAGTTCCTCATGCGCAGGCGAGGGAGCCGGCGTCACGAACAACGCTCCGTCAACCAGCTCGTACTTGTTCCCGTCGTCCGGCAGCCGATCCAGCTCGGCCAACGTCCAGGCTCTCGTGGAAAGCGCCATGAGCTGTTCTGTATGTCGTCGGCGAATGGGGTCGCGTTCGCATGGGGTGAAGCTGCGCACGATCGCCGAACCGTTCGTCACCATTCTCGCGCACCCCGGACCTGCATTTTCCCCACCACTGGATGGTGGGCTCGGCTCGGCCGCCGAGTCAATACAACCCGGTTACGTTTCTCACATGCTGCGCTTGATCTCGTCGTTCCTGGTTCTGCTCCTGGGTGCCGCGTCCTCGCCCGCGCGTGGTGCACGGCCCCGGACGACGTTGCGACCACGCTGGCGCCAGCGTCCCGACGATGACGGCGCCGCCGACCGTGCGCTCGAGGCGACGGAACGTCCCCGAGCGCGCGCGCGGGTGGTGCAGTGGAGCTGGCCCGGCTCCGTGGACCTGGTGCACGAGACGCACACCGTTCGTGTGCCGGGCACGTGGAGCTTCGATGCCGCACCGCTCTACCGTCGCGAGGCCACGACGATGTCGGCGATCTACGAGGCGCCGCCGCTGCCCGCCGTGTCGGACGACGGCGCGGCCTGGGCCACGCGTATGCGGCGGGTGCTCTCGTTCCAGGAACCCGGCACACGCCTGCGCGTCGGTGCCGTGAACGCGAGTGGGTGGCAGACGCTGGAGGTCGCCGTCCCTACATACCCGCCCTCGATCGTGCAGGTGGACCGTGACGCGTTGGGACTGCTACTCGACAGCGCCGTAGCGGTCCGTCTCCGGATCGACGGCTGACCCTGTCTTCAGAAGACCCGAATCGGCACCAGCTGCGGCAGGTCGATCACCCGCTTCGTGCTCCGATCCTGCTGTGCCTCCTGAACGAGTGCGGCGGCTCGCTCCACGCCGGTTCGCTCGAGCAACAACGTCGCCAGTGCAAGTACTGACTCATTCGTCGCACGCACAGACCCGTGTGACACCGCCTTGCCGATGGACGACGGCGCGTTGGTGCCGTGAATGCTGCGCGGCAGATCGTACACGAGCTGCGCAAAGCCCAGCGGATTGTCAGGATCGCCCGGCTGACTGCTTTTTTCGTCCTTCGCCCACGACTCGTCCGTGGGCGGAATCCACTCGGGATTGAGCACGACCTGCGTGATGGTCCATTCACCCGGGCGCGTTGGCCACTCTTTCGAGCCGACGGCCACGCCGTGCTGCGCGAGCGTGTCGCCACGTGCATCGAGGATTCGAACACGCCGTGCGGTGATGTCCACTTCGACGCGAATATCGAGGGAATCACGGGCGGCGAGGTCATCGACGGTGGGCTGCAACGTGCGCAGTCTCGTCAGTCGCGCCTGCCGTACCACCAGCTCAACCGCGGCTGCGCTGCGCGCGGCGTTTGCGGCCGAGTCGGCGTCGCTCACCGCGACGCTCCCAGCTCCTTCGCGGTCGGGTCCGGCGCACGCACCGACGGCAAGCATGATCAACAGGCCCTGAACGAACGGTCGACGGACACGCATTGGCATTCTCAAGCGGGGGAGGAAGTGGGCGGACTTACCGGGATACCCGTCATCGACTGAAGGGGTCCGGCGCTTGCGGCAACAGCCGAACCGGTCGAAACCGCGATCCGAAGCCTTAGCGGCTTGAGCGCAGCATTGCGGCCATACGTTCGTGGATCAGCGTGATGGCTTTGAGCGGCCGCACCATGACTTTGAAATCCACAATCCGTCCGTCGTCACCCCAGCGCATCATGTCGATGCCGTTGACGTGTACCCCGTCAATCACGACCTCGAATTCGAGCACGGCGTCGCGCGGGCCAACGACCTCGCGCACGTAGCGGAACGTGTCGTTGAAGAACACCGCAAAGGCGGCCGAGAGATACTGCATCGTGACCGCCTTCCCGCGCTGGGGGGTGTGGACGACCGGCGAGTGAAAGACGACGTCGTCCGCAAGCAGTGATGCCAAGCCGCCTACGTCACGCGTCGCGACCAGTCGATGCCAACGAGTGACCACGTCTTCGCCAGCATCATGCGCCTGTGTCGTCATCGAAATCCCGCGACTGATGCGGCACGCGCCAGGCGCCGGACTCCCTCGACCATCTCCTCGTCGCTGTAGTGCGCGAAACTCAGTCGCGCTGCGTGCGGGAAGCCCCCGTCGCGCACAAAACGCGCCCCGGGATGGAAGGTCACGCCGTGCTGCCGGGCAACGGTGAGCAGTTCCGCCGCGCTCGGGAGTTCCAGCCAGACGAAATAGCCGCCACGCGGCTCGGTGAATGCGGCCTGCGGCATCTGGGCGCGCAGGGCGTCGCACAACACCGCCGCACGCGCGGCGTGGGCGTGCTTCAATCCGTCGAGGACGGTATCGGCGAGCCCCAGGTCGATCAGGCTCTTCACCACGCCCGACGCGAACGGGTTGAGCCCGCCGCCGCTTTGTACGAGGCCCGATTGGGTCAGGGTCTCGAGCAAGGCGTGCGCGCCCTGAATCCACCCCAGTCGCAAGCCAGGCGCACAGATCTTGGAGAACGAACCGAGCGACAGCACGCGATCGGCGCCGGCGTACGTCGCGAGTGGGGCAGGCGGGGCGCCACCGAAGTCGAGCAACTGATACACTTCGTCGGCCACGATCAGCAGCGCGTGCTCACGGCTCAGTGCGATCAGCTCGGCACGTCGTTCGGCCGACATCGTCGCACCCGACGGATTCTGGAACGACGGAATAGTGTACAGGAATGCCGCGCGATGCTGCGTGAGGGCCTCGCGCAACGCGTCGACACGCAGGCCGTCCTCGTCGATCGGAATCCCCACCACGTTGAGCCGGTGATCACGGAACACATCCAGCGCGAGGAAGTACGTGGGTTCCTCGACGAAGATGGTGTCACCCGGCTCCGTGAAGCGCGTGCAGATGAGATCGAGCGCCTGCGAGATGCCGGCCGACACGATGAGGTCGCTCGCGGTCACGGGCGTCGCGTACCGTCGCGTGAGAAACTGCGCGAGCGAGTCACGAAAGCCCTCGTCGCCCGGATCGACACCGTACTGGAGGAGCGTGGCATCGCCCTGTGCGAGCGCATGGTCGGTCGCAGTGCGCAGCTCACGCAGGGGCAGGAGCGACAGGGCCGGCTGGCCGTTGCCGAAGTCGATGATGTCGGTGGAGGGGAAGGTGCCGGTCATGCTGGATGGAAGTTTGCTGCCGGGAGGGGCATCGCGGCAGTACTTTCCGGGATCGACGTTCACCGGCCCCCAGTTTTTTCGCCGTCATGCCCTGGTACCTCTACTTCAAGATCTTCCACCTGGTCGGGATGGTCTCCTGGATGGCCGGCCTCTTCTATCTGCCCAGGCTGTTCGTGTATCACGCCGAGGCGCGTGACCTGCCAGAGGCCGCGCGCGGGCCCGTCCAGCAGCAACTGGCTGTCATGATGGGGCGGCTCCTGAACATCATCATGACGCCCGCGATGGTCATGACGTTCATCGGCGGCAGCGCCATGCTCATCAGCAATCCCGAGCTGTTCCGTCAACCGTGGATGCACGTCAAGTTGACCTTGGTGATCGGCCTCGCGGCGTATCATGGCTGGTGCTCGGCGACGCGCAAGAAGCTCGCGCGCGGCGACCAGACGGGTACCGCCAAGGGCTATCGGATCGCCAACGAGGTGCCGACGTTGGCACTGGTGTTGATCTGCACGTACGCGGTTCTCAAGAATTCCATCGGCCTGCTGGCCGGTCTCGGTGTTTCCGTCGTGATGATCCTGCTGCTTGGCATCGGCATTCAGGCCTATGCCGCCTTCCGCCGCAAAACTCCATGACCAGCCTTCGTTGCGTCGTCTTTGCCGCGCTGTGCATGATCGTCACGGCGCATGGGGCGTCTGCGCAATCGTCGTCGGACGCGCGTCTGCGCCGCGCCAAGGCGGCGGCCGAACGTATTCGCGCGGATGATATCCTGCGGGACGTCAGTGTCCTCGCATCCGACGCGAACATGGGTCGGCGCACCCCGTTTCCCGGGCTTGCCTCACCCGGGTACGACTCGGCCGCGCACTACGTGGCGACGTTCCTGCGCAAGGCAGGCGTCCGGCCGATGGGTGACGACGGCACTTACTTTCAGCACTACACCGTTACGCGCAGTACGCTGGATACCACGAAGGTGACGGGAGCGATCGGTTCCGAGCGACTCACGTGGGGCGACGACTTCATCGTGCACAGTTTTCTCGTGCCTGGCGTGCGCGAAGCGAACGTGATCTTTGTCGGCAACGGCATTCGCCTGCTCAAGCGCAACGTCGATCCGTACGCCGGCTTCGACATCAAGGGCAAGTGGTTGCTGGTCAGCGGCGCTCCGCCGCTGACCGCACGAAACGCCGCGCGCCCCGGGATGCCGGCGGGCAAGGTCGGTATCGACTACCTCACGATCACCGAAGTGGCGCGCTTTGGCGGGGCACTCGGCATCATCACGGTGGCGAACGACTCTGTTCGGGCCACGTGGCCCAAGCGGGCCGTGACGGGACAGGATCTCAATCCCTCGCTCGGGGTTGCGTATGCGCAGTATCAGGTGCCGAGTATCTCGATCTCGACCGCGACGTTGTCGAAGCTTCTGGCGGGCAGTCCAGTATCGCCGGAGATGGTGCTGTCGCGCGACACCGCCATGGTACGCACCTCGGCCGATCTCGGCGCCATCCGTCGGCTGCGGATCGACTTTGCCGCGACCACCATTGAAGCCCGCCCATACAACGTCGTGGGCATGCTCGACGGCACCGATCCCACCTTGAAGAACGAATGGGTCTCGCTGGCCGCGCACCTCGATGGCGCGGTGCCCGCCAATGCCAGTGTGCCGGGGAACGCGCTCACCGATCAATTCAACGCGGCCGACGACAACGCCAGCGGCAGTGCCGGGAACATGGCGGTCGTACGCGCGCTGCTGGCTGCGCCGCGGCCGAAACGTTCGATCCTCCTCATCTGGGATTCCGGCGAGGAAGTGGGGCTCTGGGGCACGCGGACCATCGCGTACGGTCCGTGGTCGGAAAAGATCGTGTTACACGTCAGCAACGACATGATCGGACGCAGCCGCCCCAACAACAGCCCGAAGGAACTGACACTCTCCTCCGCGGATTCGATCTACGTGACCGGCCCGCTGCTGCTGAGCACGCGTATTGAGGCTGCCCTGCAGCGCGCGGCGAAAGAGCTCCCGTTCATTGCGCTGGACCGCCGATACGAAGACGTGAGTGCCTCGTACTATTACCCGCGCACCGACGCCGGTCCGTATCTCGAACGCGGGATCCCCATCATGCAGTTCTTCAATGGCGAGCATGCCGACTACCATCGCCCCAGCGATGACGCGGCGAAGCTCGACATTCGCAAGATCACCAATGTGTCGAAGCTGTCGTTTGGCGCGCTCTGGCTGGCGGCGGATGACGCGTCGAAGCTGGCGTGGGACGGGATCGTCCCCGAGACACTGTGGTGGGTCACGCCGCGCCGCTGACCGCAGACCACCGGATGCGATTCGGCGCATACAGCTACATCCTCAGTTTCGGCTTCCTCAATGCCGTCGTGGTGTCGGCGATGCTGGCTGCGACTCGCGCAAACGCGGCGGCCAACCGACTGCTGGCGGCGATGCTGCTGGTCTTCGCGCTGCGTCTCGTGCCGTACATCATCGGCTACGCGGGCGCGTACGATGTCTATCCATGGCTGTCCTTCGCGCCGTTCGACCTGCCGCTCTTCGTCGGGCCGCTCCTCTGGCTGCACGTCGAACGACTGACGAACGGCCGCATGCCGCCGCGCTGGGGGCTGCATCTGGTGCCCGGCGTCG
>CAZMGX010000025.1:0-24652 GCA_964565915.1 uncultured Gemmatimonas sp. | reverse complement strand
CCGGCCGCGAAGAGCCCAAATCAGTTCAAGGCGATCATGGCCATGAGTCAGGCGATCGAAGCCGAAGATCGCAAGAACAAGGTGGAAGCGGCCTCACTCTACAAGCAGGCCATCGCGCTCAATCCGGACTTCGAGCGGGCCAAGGTGCGGCTCGCATCAATCGAGAAGTAAGCACCCGACCGGTTCAGGTCAGGTTCACCTCGCCCTTCATCAGGGCGAGGTGAACGTCCCGGTAATGACGCGCAGGAATCCAATGCCCCGGTACGTACACACGGGGACACTGCCCGGACCGGTGCTCTCGGCGCACGGACCGACAAACCCACCGAAGGTCGACGCCGCACCCGCGAGCCCGCGGAAAACCCCTTCGGTGCTGCTCTCGGGCAACGAAAAGCGGCAGGTGGAGGAAGTGCCCGGGACTGCGATCACGCACGGCATCTGACTGGGCACACCCAGTGGCTGAAACGTCACCGAGCCGATGCCCGGGCCCACCAAACGCATTTCGACGTCGACGGCCGGCACAAAGCCTACATAGACGTCGAGCGACGTACCCACGGTCACGGTGCATTCGTAGGTCGTCCGCCCACTGCAACCCGCGCCCCAGCTACCGAGCGCGTTGCCCACCGAACCGGTGGCGCGGAGCGTGATGATCGTCCCGCGCGTGACGTCGGCGGTGCACCGTCCACCAGTGGCCACGCCGTCCGTAATGATGCAGTTGATGAGCGGCGTGGCCTCGGTACTGCGCACCGTACCCGAGCCGATCGTGACCCGTGGCGACACCGTCAGCCGCAGTGCGGCACCCACGGTGAACGTCGCGGTGACCACCCGATCTGCGCTCATCGACAGCGTGCATGCCGCCAATCCGTTGCAATCTCCCGCATACCCCGCAAAGTCCGAGACGGGGTCGGGTTCTGCCTCGAGACGCACCAGCGACCCGACATCGAACGCGCGCGTGCATTCGATCACGCCGTCCGTCGTGTTGCGTCCGCAGGCCAGCGCCCCATTCGCCCGGATGACGCCGGCGCCGGTGCCGGCAAGGCGAAGGGTCAAGGTGACGCGGCGTCGCGTGAAGGTGGCCGTGACGGTGCGAGACTGCGACAGGTCGATGGTGCAACTCGTCAACGCCTGGCCCGCGCACGCGCCGCCCCACGCACTCAGCTCCGACTGCGCATCCGTCACCAGGACCAACGTGACGCTCGTGCCGTGCGCGAACTCCTTCGTGCACACGCCGGTCGTCACGCCTCCGCTGAGGGTGCACGCGATGCCATTCGTCGACGTCACGCTGCCGCTACCGGCACCGGTCGTAGTAACCGTCAACGTGCGACCTTCATGGAAACCCGCCGAAACCGAACGATCGGCACCATCGGGCGCGACAACGCACGTCGCGGCGGGCGCGCTGCTGCACGCGCCACCCCATCCGGCAAAGACTTGCGCCACGGCCGCGCCGCTCGCCGCGTCGGGCACTGCCGTCAACGTGATGGAGGCCCCGTCTGGGACGCTGGCCGCGCACGTCCCACTCGCCGCGCCCGCGTTGATCCGGCAATCGATGCCCTGTGGTCCGGTCACGCGACCGCGACCGTCGTTGCTGGTGGCGCCGATGGTCACGCGCCGCACGGCGACAAACTGCGCCGACGCGGTGAGCGGCTGACCCATCGTCAGCACACATCCAGCTTCTGGGCCGCGCCCGGCGCAGGCGCCGCCCCACGCCGCGAATTGCTGTCCAGCGTCGGCGACCGACGTCAGCGTGACCTGCGCGTCTGCCGCGAAGGCGAAGCTGCACACACCCGTGCTGGCCGCGCCGACAATGCGACAGTCGATACCCGCGGGCGTTGAACGGACAACACCACTGCCGCTGCCCGCCGTCGACGAAACGACGAGCGCCACCGGTGGACGGGCGACCGTCACCGTCAAGGCGGTCGACAACTCACCAAGTGATGCCACGACCCGCGTCGTCCCGACGCCGACCGCCGTGACACGGCCGTTCGCATCGACCGTCGCCACGGCGGGCGTCTCACTGCTGTAGGCGACGGTCCGCCCGGTTACGACCTGACCGCGGGCGTCGCGAACCGCCGACGTCACGGACGCCGTCGCACCCGGGATGAGGGTGACCGGCGTCGACGGGGTGAGATCAATGGCGGCGATCTCGAAGAGCGTCACCGGTTGACTGACGTTCGTCGTCACGCCGGGCGCCAATCGCAACGGTCCAACGGTTTGGCGATCCACCACGATGTCGTTCACGCTCAGCGACAGCTCCAGCACGACCGAGCACGACGCATCCGACGACGCGCCGAGGCGGTTGCCATCGGCCAGACATCCCGCCAGCTCAACGGGGATCGGCAGCGATTGCGTGGCTGCTGACGACAGGACGATGGTCTGCGTGCCGATCGTGGTGCGTGTTCCATCCTCTTCGAGGTACAGCGACACCACGCGCAGTGCGGCGACATCGGCGGCGCTGCGCGCGGCGGTGGCGATGGACGCCGTCATGGCGATGCGCGCCGGACGCGCGTCCGCCGGACCTGCAGGCGTCACGAGACGCGCAAAATCCGAGCACCCGGCGAGCAAGGCGCCGAGCAGCACGCCGAGCGATGCGCGAACGAAGGGTTTCATGGAAGACGGCCGGTGAACATGATGATGCATCAGAATCTCGTGATGGCCACGAGGCCACCCGCAAATCCGCGGAAGGCCTGTGTGGGTGCGGCATCGCCAACGCCCCGCTGGCGCAGCACGCCCTGCTGCGCACGCACGTACGGCTGGAACGACAGCAGGCCACGGCGCAGCTCGAGGCCGGCCGAGAGACTGCCACTCGCAACGCCGGATGTTGGCAGCCCTTCGTCGACACCCAGTCCGGCGTGCAGCCGCGCATCCGCGCCCAGCACCAGGTCACGCTGCGGCCCCAGGGCCAGCGCGGCGCGAAGTCCGCTGTCGAGATACTGACCACTGGAGTTCGCCACACTCACGCCGTTCCGAGAGAACGGCGCACGCCAACGATACGACGCGTACGCGAGAAACTGTCGAGTCCTTGGCACCGCGAACTGCATCTGCACATCGGAGCTGTACACCGGTCCCAATCGCACCACGGTACGCGAGCCGACAGCGCCACTGGCGGAGGGGGTCCGCAGTTCGTCATCGGTGAAGACATCCGCGGCGAGCGCGACACTCAACCGGTGTGCCCCCACCGTACGATCACCAGTGACCGATGCACGAAACACGCCGCCGGGTTGAAAGTCGATCGAGGGTGCACCCGCAATCAGCGCGGCGACCGGCTGATAACGACCACGATACTCGTACGACCCGCCGACGGCCATGGCCCACGCACCGATGCGCCTTGGCACGACCAGTCCCATCGTGCCGCTGGCACCGGCACCGACGGGTGTACTGCCCAGGGCGAGGCTCGGGGCCGCCATGATGCGCAAGACGGCAAACTCGCGCGTCGACAGCGACGTGCGCCCCGTGGGGACGTTGAGACCTGCCGTCAGGACGACGCGATCGCCGAGCACGGGGCCCGTTGTGCGCACGCGAACATCACTGAGTCCGGAGAGCGTGGCGGTACGCGTATCGGCGGCGTTTCCGGCATCACGATAGCTGACGGTCGCCGACGCCAGCAGTGTGGTCACGTCGACACGCCAGCCCGCGCCGAACGTCATCGCGGTCGTCAGCGGCAACGAGAACTGGCGTACCGAGGTGACGCGCGACGAATCCAGGCCCGCAAAGTTGTACTGCCGCAAGCCACTGCCGGTGAAGGTGATGCCTTCGTACGAGGCGCCGAAGCCGGCGGATTGCCGACCCACCAGGCGCTCCTGCGCGAACAACATCGGCGCCTGCAGACTGGTCAACGCCAGACACGCGGCAACCGCCGCCGGGCGACGCCACGCCGTCCTCCGAACGCTCGCGCGTGCGTACGGACAGGTCACGGACGTGTGACCGTGATGACCACGGTGACGATGCTGCCGGGAAACGATGGATCGCCCGGGCCCGCGAGCGGTCGGGACAGCGACGTGATGATGTCAATCGGGCGGTTCACGCGATCGACGGTGCCGTTGACGGGCGCGCTGATCGTGCGGACGCCGGGATGCACCGACGGCGCTTCCGCCGAGCGCCGGGTGTCGGTGCGCATCTGTACGGCGCGATCGCGCGCCATACCGAACGCGGGATCCACGACGAACGCCCGCTCGAATTCGTCGATCGCCCGTCGACGATCGCCAAGCAGGTCCGCCTGGACGCCGCGACCATAGGCGGTGAGCGCCGCGAGCGACGTGGTGGGATAGGCCTCGATGGAGGCGCGTTCGGCCGGTGAGAGCGTGACGCCGAGGGCCTCGAACAGGCGAAAGGCCAGTGCTTTTTCCGCCGCGAGGACATCGGCCAGCGGAGCCCGCGCATCGACGGACGCATCGAGCGCACCGCTGGAGACGTCTGCGACGCGCAGGCTGAGACGCAACTCGCCGCGTCCCATCGTGTCGATCGATCCCAGCACGAGGCGACCGGCGCGCATGAGTTTCCCGGCGCGCGGGGCGGTTGCCGAATCGAGCCGCCCACTGCGCGCGAGATCGAGTTCGCGCAGCACGTCGGAGAGGCGTGAACGTTCGACGAGTTGCACGCGCGCACTACGCGAGAGGTCGGTGGTGAGCAGATCGGCGATGGCGTACCCGAGCGCGGAAAGCCCATCGCCCTTCGTCAGCATCTGGAAGGGCGGCACACCGATCGCGCTGGACGACGCGCCGGCGCCCTGCTCACTGGCCACCGCTGCGGCGAGCGACGAGTCGGGGCCGCCGCGCACCGACACTCGGCCGGTTCCACTCGCGGTCGCGCAGGCGGAGGTTGCAAACCACGCGCAGAGGATGCCGGCGGCGACGACCGTCCTGATCCCGACCTGCGCGCGGCCGCGGCGGCGAGCGGGTGTGTGGAGCGTGAGACCGGGAATCACGGTAGCGGGCACGGGGGACTCGATGTCACGCGAGCGGACAAGCCCGGTCGCGTCGGCTTAAAGTGTGAGATATGTGCAGGAGCGTCAATCACGAATACGTGTAACGGAAGCCCGAAACCGAAGGCAGCGCGCTCGTATGCGGCGCACAGGCGACAGTCTGCAGTGATGACGCCACATCGCGCTGTGGTGATCTCGTGCCGTCGTAGCGAGCTCGAGCATTGTGATGGTCGGCCGATGTGTCTGCGGTTTCGTCTCGGAGAATCGATCCGGCTCAAGGCCGGACCATGGCTGCTACAGCGTTCGGCACGGATGAGCCTGAAAATTGCCACGTCTGTCACTGGTGCCTTCACCGCAGCCCGATCAGCTTTCTTTCTGAGTCCCCTTCCGCGAGTCCCTAGTGAATCGTCGCCTCGGATTTGCCTGCTCCATGGTCCTCGCTGCGGCCGGTCCCGCCGTCGCCGCTGGCGCGCAGCGTGTTGAGCGGAGCCTCACCCCACCGGCGATCGGCCCCGTCGCGTTCCTGACGCGGTATGATGCGAATGGCATGCCGTCCGCACCATCCGTCGATGCGGGCGTCCCGGATCGTGCGAGACCACAGGGCAAGAAGCCGCTGGGCGGGAGACCTCCACGTGGTGCCCCGCGACGTGGTGGCCCGATTCGAAGCGCGGGTACGGTGGACGCGAAGTTTCTGCGGCCCACCTACCGGATCGTCGAGGACGAGGCGGCGTTGCTGGGGTTCGCGCCGCGAGCGGGCGTGCCCGACGTGCCCCCCGCCGGGCCGCGCGAAGAGCAGACGATGTCGATGCCCGTGCCGCGAAGCACTGGCGCCTTCATGGCCGCTGGCGCCATGACCTCGGTGCCGTCGCCCGAGACCGCGAGTGCGAGTGCGAGTGCGAGCGCCACCACCTTCAGCGGATCACCCTCCGCAGCAGTGGCGTCGGCCGCGCCTGGCTCGACCGCTCCCATCGGACCCGTGGCCCTGCCGCTCAATCAGTCGACAGGATTGTCGGGCCTCTTCACGACGTTCGACTTCAACGGACTGCCGCTCGCGCCCGGCGCCGACGTGACCAACCTGTATGCGGCGAGCGGGATCACGTTTGGGGGTGCGTTCTACGGACCGCCCGACGGCATCTTGTATGGGTTCTTCACTGACGCCGCGCTGTACAACTACGGCACTGGGCAAATCAGTTCGCCCGAGATCAGCATCGTCTTCGCGCAACGCGCGAGCGGCGTGGCGTTCAACTATGCATCCGTTGACGGCCCGTCGACGCTGACCGCGTGGTTGAATGGCGTGGCGATCGGCACGGTCGATGTGCCCAGCACCATCCTGGGCAGCACCAACCGGTGGTGGGGCTTCGAGTTCACGGACGGTCGGCAGTTTGATCGCCTCACGATTGCGGGAAGTCCGCGCGGTTTCGGGCTCGACAATCTTCAAGTGGCCCGGCCGGTGCCGGTGCCCGAGCCGGGCAGCGCGGGGCTGCTGGCGATTGGGCTGGCCGCCCTTGGCGCTCTGTCCAGACGCCGTTCGCGGTAGTGCGAGCGCGCATGGGGCGGCCGATAACGTGATCGATCGGAAAGACGAAGGGCCGGTGGCAGTTGCCACCGGCCCTTTTTTCGTGTCCGTCCCGCCGCTCCGTATTACGGCTGGCGCGTCACTGCCGCGGGCGGCGTGGGCGTGATCGTCGCGGTTACCGTGGTGCCGGCGTTCGCCGCGAAGGCGAACGACTCAATCACCCACACTCCAGCAACCGGGTTGGTGAAGTTGCAGTTCTCGGTCGGGCCCGCGGCTTCGGCGGCGCAGGCCGGATTGTTGGCTCCCGGCGGGTAGACGTACAGGTCCGGGTCACCGGTGCCGTTTCGCAACGTCACCGCGAGGGCCGTCGATCCCGCCGGCACCCACACGGCCCAGAACGACGACTCGTTCGTCGCATTGCTGAACGTGACGCCAGTGCCACTGCGCAGGCCAGGCAGCGCCGTGAAGTTGGCCGATGCGCTCTTCCCTTCACTCGAGACGGTGATGGTGACCGCACCCGTCGCCTGCGCCGTTACGACGCCCGTCGCGGAGACGGTCGCGATCGCCGGATTGGACGACGTGTACGTGACCACGCGGCCACTCAAGACGCCATTGTTGGCATCGCGCAGCGTCACGGTGAGCGGCACGCCGACCGTCGTCGGCAGGAAGCCGCTGTTCGGCGTGAAGGTGATCGTCTGCACTGGCGGCGGCGGCAGCACCGTGAACGTGAGGTTCGCGGTCTTGCCGGCCGTGGCGGCGCTGATGGTCGTCGTGCCGACGCTGAGCGTGGTGACCAGACCGGTCGCCGAGACGGTCGCGACGGCCGGAGCCGACGAGGACCACACGATCGGACTGAACAACTCGCGGCCGTTGGCTTCACGGGCAGCGGCCGCCAGACGCGTAGTCTGGCTGACCGGGAGCTGGTTGGCGCCCGTGATTTCCACGGTCGAGACCACGCCGATCCCTTCGATCGTCGCGAAGCCGGTCGCGCCGCGCGTCGTCGCGGTAATCGCCGTGGCACCCGAGGTCAGCACCGTCACCAGTCCAGCCGAACTGACGCGAGCAACCGTCGTGTCGAGCGAGCGCCAGATCACGTCGTCGTTCGACATGTTCTCGCCACTGGCGTTCTTGGCCTGTGCAGCGAGCTGCCGGGTCTGTCCGGCCACCACGCTGCTGATGCGCGGCGTGACTTCGACCGAACGCGCGGTCTCGGGCACGGTGACTTCATCATCATCGCACGCACCCAAGCCAAAGAGTGCGGTGACGAGCAGCAGCGTGGAGTACCTCGCGCGGCGGGGACGAAGGGTCGCGAAAGACGACGTCGAGAGTGAAGCAGTAGGCATGGCGATCTCGTGCGGAGTGGTGTCGATCCGTCAGCCCGGGACGCCGAAGCGTAAAATGGCCGATCTGACGCTGCACCATGATGCTGCCGAGCATCCCATTTGCGGAAGGGACAGGCCGCAAATTTCCGCGCACGACAAGTCCCCCGGGTGCCATCACGGCACCCGGGGGACGAAAAGAAGTCGATCAGTCCCTACGCGCGATGGCCGCCGGCGTGGTCACCGTCGCTGTTACCGTCGTGCCGGCATTGGCTGAGAAGGCGAAAGACTCGACGACCCAGACACCGCCGGCAGGATTGGTGAAGCTGCACGTCTCGGTCGGACCGGCCGCCTCGGCCGCGCACGCGGGGGTGTTCGTGCCGGGCGCGTACACATACAGGTCCGGGTCGCCGGTGCCATTGCGCAGGGTCACCGAAAGAGCTGTCGAGCCGGACGGAACCCACACCGCCCAGAACGACGACTCATTGGTCGCATTTGAGAAGGTGACGCCGGTGCCGCTCCGCAGTCCGGGCAGCGCCGTGAAGTTCGCGGAGGCGCTCTTGCCTTCACTCGATACGGTGATGGTCACCGCGCCGGTTGCCTGAGCGGTGACGACGCCCGTTGCGGACACCGTCGCGATCGCCGGGTTCGACGTGGCATACGTGATCACGCGCCCGTTCAGTACGCCGTTGTTTGCATCGCGCAGCGTCACCGTAAGGGGGACGCCCACCGTGGTCGGCAAGAAGCCGCTATTGGGGGTGAACGTGATCGTCTGGACAGGCGGCGGCGGCAGCACGGTGAACGTCAACGTACCGGTCTTTCCCGCGGACGCCGCGCTGATCGTCGTCGTTCCGACACTCAACGTGGTCACCAATCCGGTCGACGACACCGTCGCCACGGCGGGCGAAGACGACGTCCACACGATGGGACTGAATAGCTCTCGCCCATTCGCTTCGAGCGCCTGCGCTGAGAGCTGGGTCGTCTGCTGCACGGGGAGGCTGGAAGCGCCGTCGATCACCACCGAGGCCACGATGCCGACCGCCTCGATCGAGGCGAAGCCCGTCATGCCGCGTGTCGTCGCCGTAATCGCCGTGGCGCCTGAGGAGATCACCGTGACCAGACCGGCCTGACTCACGCGGGCTACGGTGGTGTCGAGCGACCGCCAGACGACGGCATCGTTCGCGATGTCTTCACCCGCCGCGTTCTTCGCCTGGGCCGTCAGCTGTTTCGTCTGGCCGGCCACGACGGAACTGAGTCGCGGCAGTACATCCACACTCGCCGCCGTTTCCGGCACGGTCACGTCATCATCACTGCAAGCCGCCAACCCGACCACGGCGCCGAGCAACAGGACGCGTGAGGTTCGCCACGAACGGCGCCACGAAGAGTTCACGAAAGCAGGCATCGAGAGTCGAGAAAAAGGTGAGTACGCAGCGCGCGTGCGCTGAACGCTGCTCAATGCCATTGTGCCCGTCCCTGCGCAATGCAGCCGCACGACTGCACAGTTGGGACCATCCGTCACGTATGCGCGACGAAAATCACCACGCGTGTCGTGTCGGTTCCTGCGCGGGATCACTCGTGCAGCACAACACCGAAAAGCGGGATGCTTCGCGTCGCCGATTTGCGAGTCGTCCCAGAAATCGGTAGCGTTGCCGCATGACTCTTCCCTTCCCCGAGTACGATGCCCTCGATGGACTCGGCGTCGCGGCGCTCGTACGCAACCGCGAGATCTCCGCTGCCGAGGTGCTCGACGCCGCGCTCGCCCGCATCGCCGCGCGCAATCCCGCGCTCAATGCCGTCGTGCGCGTGCTGGAAGCGTCGGCGCGTGCCAGCCTGTCGCGTATTGCCCCCGATGCGCCGTTCGCTGGCGTGCCCATCGTCATCAAGGATCTGCAGGCGATGATCGAGGGTGTCCCGACGAGCCACGGCACGCGACCGCTGCAAGCGATCGTATCGGATCACGACAGTGAACTGATCGCGCGCTATCGACTCGCGGGCGCGGTGTTCGTCGGTCGCTCCAACACGCCCGAGTTCGGCCTCACGCCGTTCACCGAGAGCGAAGCCTTGGGCATCGCGCGAAACCCCTGGGACCCGTCACGCACGACGGGAGGATCGAGCGGCGGATCAGGCGCGGCGGTCGCCGCGCGGATCGTCCCGATCGGCCACGGTGGTGACGGCGGCGGCTCCCTGCGCATTCCCGCCTCCTGCAACGGGGTCTTCGGGCTCAAGCCCACGCGCGGCCGTGTACCCACCGGTCCGGACTTCGGCGACATGTGGCGCGCGTTTGCGCAGGAGCATGTGATCACCCGCAGTGTCCGCGACTCGGCCGCCATGCTCGATTGTTCCGCAGGAGAAGACGCGGGAACCCCCGTCGCCTGCCCGGCGCAGTCGCGTCCGTTTCTCGACGAGGTCACCACAGAGCCCGGACGGCTGCGCATCGCGATGACCGCGACTCCGTTCTTCGGCAAAGCCGTGCATGCCGACTGTCGCGCCGCGCTGGCCGACGCCGGTGCGCTGCTCGCGTCGCTCGGTCACGATGTCGTTGAGGCCGAGCCGGCACTCGATGGCCCCGCTCTCGCGCGGGCCTTTCTCGCCGTAGTCGCCGCCGAGGCACGCGCCGACATCGAATGGCTGGGTGAACAGCTCCGGCGAGCGCCGCGCCGCGATGATGTCGAGGTCACGACATGGGCGCTGGGATTGCTCGGGAAACACTACCGCGCATCCGATTACGCGACGGCCGTTCGCCGCCTGCAAGTCGCCGGTCGAACCGTCGGGCAGTTCTTCACGCAATACGACCTGCTCATCACGCCGACCCTCTCATCGCCGCCCATTCTGCACGGTGCGTTGCAGCCGTCACCGAGCGAACGACGCGCGTTGTCAGTGGTTGGCGCATTGGGGCTTGGCGGTCTCATCGCATCCGGCAGTCTGCTGAACGAGATGGTCGACAAGGCGTTCGGGTTCATTCCGTATACGCCGCTGTTCAATGTCACCGGGCAGCCCGCGATGTCGGTGCCGCTGTACTGGAATGCCCAAGGGCTTCCGATCGGTACACACGTTGTGGGTCGCTTCGGCGATGAGGCGACGCTGTTTCGTATCGCCGGGCAGCTGGAGCGGGCGAGGCCCTGGATTGGGAGAGTGCCGCCGGGATGCTGAGGCGAGGAGGGCTGAGGGGAACCCTCAGCCCTCCTCGCGCTCAGCTACTTTCTCGTTGCTCCGGCCAACTTGCCAAGTGCGCCGAGTGTCGTCTGGGCGGCGTTGAGTGCGAGCCGGAAGTCCGCGTCGCTGAACGTCGCGTACACGTCAGTAGGCTGGTGCCAGTGGGGATTCCATCCGCTGCCCACCTGCGTGCCGCGTTCGTTCTCGCGGAGACTGACCGCCGCCACGAGATCCTGGAACGGCCCCGAGTCGGTGTTGGTCATGTGCGGCCCGACCTGCGCGGGGTAGTCGGTCGCGTACTTCGCGTTGGCCGAGTGCAGCGCCCATGCGAGGGCCTGTGACTGCGCGGCCATCTTCGAGTTGGACTGGAATTCGATGTTCACGTCCGCTTCGGGGCGCTGGTTCTTGGGAATCGTGCCGTCCGGATTCGGCATGCCGTGGTCGAACATCATCATGTCGTGCTGGATCATGCCAAGCCACTTGGGCTCGGGGTACTTGCCGGACCCGGCGGGGCTCTCTTTGCCCTGCAGCGGACCGCGCTGCTCGACGTATGCCCGAGCCCCATTGAGGCCGGTCTCCTCGTTGTTCCAGAGCACAAAGCGGATGGAGCGCTCGGTCTGCACATCGGGCATGCTGAAGATGCGCGCGAGCTCCATCACGAGCGCGGTGCCGGATCCATCGTCATTGGCCGCTTCGCCCCAGCCGATGCCGTCCATGTGGGCGCCCACGATGTACATCTCGTCGGGACGCGTGGTGCCGATTTTGGTGCACCATACTTCCTGACGTGGCCCCGGCGTGCTGGGCTGCGCGTTGAGCGCGCGCAATCGCGCATCGGGCTGAAGCAGCGAGTCATTGTTGACACCGGTGCGTGTGCGGACGCCGCGGGCCCGACCTCCGCCGGACGCAACGGGAATCCGCGGCGGCCCGCCCCGTCCAGCGCCCGCAGCGCCACCGCCGGCGCCCGCTCCGGCGCCCCCGCGGCCACCGGCCGCCGGGGCCGGCGGATTGTACTCGTAGGTCAGGCGCTCGGTGTTCGTGCAGCCGTAGCTCTTGAGCTGGGCTTCGATCCAGTCCAGCGCCGCGCGGTTGCGATCGGTCCCCTGCCGACGATCGCCAAACTGCGTGAGCCCTTTCACCGTGGCCTTGTAGCGCTCGAGCTCGAGACGCGAGGCCATCACCGCGACGGGATCCGAAGAATCGATAGGGATCGGTGCATTCGGCAACACACGGGACTGCGCTGCGCCGGGCGTCGCGGCGAACGCCAACAGGAGCGATGCGCGCGAAATCGCGGGGAGCGATCGGGAAAGGCAGGTCATGGCTCGGGGGAGGACGGGAGGAAACGCGGTCGAACGAAACCGGCCGTAAACCGGCTTCGAACCATTCTACATCGGGCACCGTCGAACTGCAGGAACACAACGCCAGCACATGCCGCCGGCTCGTACCGCTGGCGCGCGCCGCTGGCACGCACCGGTCGACTCCCGCACTCAGGATGCCCTCATGAAACGCCCCCGTCCGCTCGTTCGTTGTCTCGCCTGCCTCATCCCGGTGGTCCTCCACTCGCCGTGGTCGCACCTCGAGGCCCAGTCGGAACGCCAACGGGTGAGCGGCGCTTCGGTCGCCGTCTACAACCTGGCCGGTCGCGTTCGGGTGGAGTCGGGAACCGGCAGCGACGTCACCGTCAGCGTTACGCGCGGCGGACGTGACGCCAGCCGCCTGCGTGTGGCCACGTCGGAGATTCGTGGCCGCAACACGTTTCGGGTCATCTACCCGACCGGCGACGACATCGTCTATCGCGGAGATGACGACACGCGTCGGCGCAGCAGCTCGGATGTCCGCGTGAACGACGACGGCACGTGGGGCGGCGGTGATCGCAGCGGCTGGCGAGACGGCGACCGGATTCGCGTGAAGTCGAGCGGGTCGGGAACGGAAGCCTGGGCCGACCTGACGATCGCGGTGCCCGCGGGAAAGACCATCGCTGTGTACCTCGCCGTCGGCGAACTCACGGCGACGAACGTCGACGGCGAGGTGTTGCTCGACGTGTCATCGGCGCGTGTCACCACGACCGGAAGCCGCGGCCGACTCAGCGTGGATGCCGGTTCGGGCGGCGTCGAGCTTCGTGACGCATCACTCTCCGCTCTGGACGTCGACATCGGTTCGGGCAGCCTCACGCTTTCCGGTGTCACCAGCGAGCGGTGCACGTTCGACACGGGCTCCGGCGGCGTGCGCGGCACGGGTGCCCGCTGCGGTACGCTCAGTGTCGATGTCGGATCCGGCAGCGTGCGACTGGACGACGTGCGTTCTACCGATGTGAGCATCGACGCGGGCAGCGGGGGCGTCACCCTCAGCATGCTGAACAGCCCGAAGGCCGTTACGGTGGATGCTGGCTCGGGCGGCGTCACGCTGTCCCTGCCCTCCGACCTCAGCGCGGATGTCGAGATCGAGACCGGCAGCGGCGGCATCTCGACCGACTTCCCCGTGCGCACCTCGCGCGTCGAACGGCGCAGCTTGCGCGGCACGATCGGCGACGGCGCCGGCCGCATTCGCATCGAGACGGGATCGGGATCGGTGAGGCTCCTGAAGACGGGCACGTGAGATGGATGAGACAACTGCAGGCGCCGAGCCTGCAGTTGTCTCAGCGCTCGCGAGCTCAGGGCTCAGGCCACGGCAACTGGTCCAGCAGTCTGCCCTTGTTGGCGAAGTCCCACGTCCCGCCGTACCGCACGTCCTGTACGACCAACCGCCCCCGTTCCACGATCACGATCGCCGTGTCCACCCACCGGACGATCGGCTTGGCGCGCTCGTCCGCAAACTCCACGGGCACCGTATATGGGGCACTAGCCGACGTCGTCGGCATCACCCGAAACGACGTCGATCCCTCGAAGACGCTGGAGAACAGATCCCCCTCCACGAATCCGGGCTTCTCGTCCGGTGCGCGGCGTTTGTCACTTTCACGCACACTGTCTGCCAACACGAGCCCGCGAGCCAACGTGTCCGCGATGAACGGACGCAGCGCGGCCAGTTCCTTCGGCGTCGGGGCGCCCTGTACCCCGATGGCATCGCGCATGGTATAGAACTGCACCACCGCGTCGGATGGCGTGGCGGCTTCCTTGGCGCGGCATGCGGTGATTGTGGGAAGCGCGACGGTCAGCAGCAGTCCGCAGGCGGCGCGTTGGATGTGACGACGCCGGCTCATGGACGACGCTCGACATAGCCGGGGCCGCGCAACGCGCGACCAGGACGGGCCTCCGTGAGGCGTCCATCCCGCCACACGGCGACCCCGTTCACGAAGACATCACGCACGCCGGTCGACACCTGATGCGGCGCGGTAAACGTCGCGCGATCGATGATCGTCGCCGGATCGAAGATGACGAGATCGGCGAACATACCCTCCTTCACCATCCCGCGGTCGCGCAGTCCGAGGATCTGCGCCGTGGACCACGTCAGCTTGCGCACCGCATCTTCCAGCGTCAGCACGCGGTCCGTGCGCACGTACTGGCCGAGGACACGCGGGAACGTGCCGTACGAACGCGGGTGCACCAGTGCGGTCGTCGTGTCGGGGTCGTACCCGCCCGCGTCGCTGCCTACCACCACCCACGGCTGCGCCAGCATACGCGCCACGTTTTCGTCGGACATCGCGAACGACACCTTCGACAACACATTCGCTTCGTCGAGCGTCAGCCGGATCACCGCGTCGGTCCATGCGAGTCCCAGCGCCTTGGCGATCGCATCGAGCCGCAGTCCTTCGAATCGCTTCCACTCCGGCTTCTTGAAGCCCGAAATCTGATACGCGTCCGGCGGATTCTGCTGACACAACGCGGGCGCACTCGGCGCGGGGTCGGCCATCTCCCGTCGAATGCGCGGCAACAGGGCCGTGTCACGCAGCCGATCCAGCAACTTGCCATCGGCGTGCACCCATCCCGGAATACACGACGACAGGTTGTTGCCCGACGCCGGATACGGATACATCGTGGCCTTCACATCCTGTCCAGCCGCGCGGGCGGAATCGATCTTTGCAATGGCCGGCCCCGCGAGCGGCCAGTTGACGCGCCCCGACGCCTTGAAGTGATAGATCACGACAGGCACCCCACCCTGCTTGCCGATCGTGATGGCCTCATCCATGGCGGACAAGAGTTCGTTCTCTTCCGAGCGGATGTGCGTGATGTACGTGCCATGCAACGGCGCCATCGCACGGGCGTTCTCCGTCAACTCGGCCGTGCCGGCGTATGAACCCGGCGGATAGATCAGGGCGCTCGAGATGCCGAACGCGCCGTCCTCCATCGCATTCCGCACCACGGCGCGCATCGTATCCTGCTCGGCCGGTGACGGCGTCCCCTCGCGTCGTCCCATCGCGTACGCGCGTACGGTCGTTGCGCCGAGATAGCTGCCCACGTTCACGGTGTTGCCGTGCGCCTGCATCGAGTCCAGCCACGCCCCGAAACCGCGCGCCCCTCGGTAGTGCGCGACGCGCGAGACCATAAGGGCGTCTGCCGGATCACCGCCCATGAACAGCGAGTCAATCTGGATGTTGGACGGCGCCGGCGTCGTGGCCTCGCCGAGGATCTCGGAGGTCACGCCCTGCGAGACTTTGCCGATCACACGGCCGTCGGCGAACAGCAGTTGATTCCAGCTGTGCGACTGGATGTCGATGAAGCCCGGCGAGAGGACCAGGCCCTGCGCGTCGACTGTCGTCTTGGTCGCCGCCTTTGCGAGCGCGCCGCGCGGCGCGACGGTCGCGATGCGGTCGCCACGCACACCCACGTCGCCTTCGTACCACGGGTTGCCAGTCCCGTCGACGATGCGCGCGTTGGTGATCACGACGTCGTAGGGGTCGTCGGAACGGGGCGCGTCGCTGGTGGTGGTGCAGGCGGCGAAAGCGACCAGGAGCGCGCCGGTGCGTATCTTGCTGAGGAGTGTATGGAGAGACATGTCGCGAACGATCCTCCCAACACGCGCGCTTCACAAGGAGTCTGCATGCGCCAATCACAGCTCGTGATCGCTCTCGGTGCCCTCGGCGTGGTCTGCCTGCCGATCACCGACGCGGCCGGACAGCGTGCGCCACTCGTCGGGACCGTGGCGCCGGGCGCTGTTGGGGCTCCGGCCCCGACGCCCGTCCCGATCGGCGGCCTGCGTACGCAGCCCATACCGGGCGCGGGTGTTCGTGGCCCACAGGGCACTGGGGTCTCACCAGTCCGAGGCCGCTTCGCACCCGGAGTTGTCCCGCTGGCCGTCGCCGATGCGCCCGTGCTTCCGCGAGGGGTGGTCGTGCACTCAGACCCGCCCACCGTCGACGAGGGTGGGGGGCTGTACTGGACTCCCACGGCGCAGCGCCCTCGCTGGGTTCAGGACAGCAGTGTTGTGCCCGTGCAGGCGTGGCGCGACCTCATCGTCACGGATGTGGTATGCAACCCCGCCGGCGCGTGCCGTGACCGGCAGCAGCGCGTCCGCGCACGATGGATCGCGGCATGCGCCTGCTACGCCTTCGCGGATGCGCTGAGCCGTATCTGGCGGGTCGAGTAACGCCTTCGCCCGACGTCAGGCGCCGCGCTCCTCGACCCGTACCGCAAGGAATGGAGACTAGGCCGGGACGGTAGCCGTGCCCATGGGCACGCGTCGCTGCAGCTCGAGGCGCAGCAACCAGTAGCTCAGCGCGGCCTGACCGGTCACGGTCACCACGGACAGGATCCACACGTGATGGATCGCAAACCCCGATCGTGTGGACAGCCAGAGGGCGGGCAGCGCGAACGTCACCAATCGCGTTGCACTGCTGATCAGCGCGGGCACGGTATTGCCCAGCGCCTGGAACATGCCCGAGCACGTGAAGATCAGCCCCGTCGCCACGAAATTCCACGAGATGGTGCGGAGGAAGTCGGCACCAACCGCCACGACCGACGGGTCGTTTGCGAAGGCGCCGATCGGCCACTCCGGGCGCAGCTGGCAGAGCACCGTGAGAACGCCCAGCGGAAGACAGCCGATCAGCACGGCCCAGCGCAGCGTTTCGCGCACGCGATCCATGCGACCCGCACCAAAGTTCTGGCCGGCCAGCGGCGCTGCGGAGAACGCCACCGCCATGGCTGGAAGAAAGATCGCTTGCATCACCCGTGAACCGATGCCGTATCCCGCCTGCGCCGCCGAACCGAAGTCCCTGATCACGTAGTAGATGATGGCGGTATACGTGAACATCAGTGCGAATTCGGCGCCCGGCGGAATGCCGATGCGCAGAATGCGACCCACCACCTCGCGCCGATAGCGCATCAGGTCGCGCGAGAATCCGACGTAGTGTTCGAGCCGGAGGAAGTACACCGACATCAGCGCGACGCCGACGGCGATCGCCAGCGAGCTCGCGAGCCCCGCGCCCGCCGCGCCGAGGGGGCGCCCCGTGCCCCACCCGGCGATCAGCACCGGCGCCAGCACGATGTTCAGCACCACCGTAGCCATCTGCACCAGCATCGTCGGGCGAACGATTCCGGTCCCGCGCAGCGCCGCGCCCATCGCGACCAACGCGAATTGCAGCGCGAGTCCGGGCACATACGCCAGCAGATACGCCGTCCCCGCCTGCACCGTCGCCGCGTCCGCACCAACCGCCAGCATGTAGCGGTGCCCGAGCAGCAAACCAACGATCAGCACGGTCACACCACAGCCGATGGCCATCATCGTGCTCTGGTTGAAGATCACGTTGGCATCCGGCTGATCTTTGCGCCCGACCGCGTTCGCAATCAACGCCATGGTGCCGACGCCGAGAACCTGCGTGAGCGCCATGACGATGAACTGCACATTCCCGGCCGCGCTGACACCGGCGACGGCCGCGTCCCCCAGCTTCGAGACGAAGTACAGGTCGACGAGATAATAGAGCGTCTGGAACAACATCCCGGCGGCCATCGGAATCGCCAGTCGGACGATGTGGGTCGGGACCGACCCGTGGGTCAGATCCTTCACCGGTGCAGTCGTTGCATCATGCATAAAGGATCGGCGGATCACGGCACGGGCACAACTGTCGCTGGCGTCGCGTCGCCCGCCTGCCAATGACACATTGCCTCCGGACGGATTTCGCATCACTCTTGGGCAGGTGGCCGGATCACTCCGACACCATGCCCTGCCCCCTTTCCGCCCCCGCCATGTTGCCGCATCGCGCGCACACCTCCCTGCACTCCGCCCTGCACGTCGGCCTGCTGACCCTCGCGTCGACGTTTGCCCTGACCGCCGGTGCCCAGGCGGCCCCTCCGGCTCCCGTCAACGACCTGCCGAACCCGTATGAGACGATCGTCGGCTGGGCGAAGCTCCCCAAGGGACGTGAGTGGGGGTCGACCAGCGCCGTGGCCATCGACAAGGACGGCAAGCACATCTGGGTCGCGGAACGCTGCGGCGCCAACAGTTGCGCTTCGTCGGAATGGCCATCGGTGCTGAAGTTCGACCCCGCGGGCAATCTCGTGACGGCGTTCGGCGAAGGCATGATCATGTCGCCGCACGGGATTCACGTCGATCGTGACAACAACGTGTGGGTCGTTGACTGTTCATGCACCGGCGGTGTGCCCGCGCCGACGCCGGGCGCGCCTCCGGCCCAGAAGCGCGGGCATCAGATCTTCAAATTCAGTGCAGACGGCAAGCTGCTCATGACCCTCGGCGCCCTCGGCGGTGGTCGTGACAGCGCCTTCTTCTGGCAGCCGAACGCCGTCGTGACCGCACCCAACGGCGACATCTTCGTGGCTGAGGGACACTCCTCGCGCGCCGGCGCCAACGCCCGACTGTTCAAGTTCGACAAGACCGGCAAGCTGCTGAAGACGTGGGGCACGTTCGGCAAAGGCCCGACCGACCTCGATCAGCCGCACGCGCTCGCGATCGATTCACGCGGCCGCCTGTTCGTCGGTGATCGCGGCAACGATCGCATCTTCATCATGGACCAGAACTTCACGCTGCTGGACACGTGGTACCAGTTCAGCCGGCCCAGCGGCATCTTCATCGACAAGAACGACATGATCTACGTGGCCGACTCGGAATCGGGCTCGGTCAATCCGCCGCACGCCGCGTGGAAGCGCGGTATCCGCATTGGCAGCGCGCGCGACGGAAAAGTGACGGCGTTCATCCCCGACCCGGACCTGAAGCCGGTGAGCACGAGCTCGGCAGAAGGTGTCGCCGTCGACGCGGCGGGCAACATCTACGGCGCCGAAGTCGGACAGAAGGCCCTTAAGCGGTACGTCAAAAAGTAGCGAGCAGGGTGAGTAACGAGTATGCAGTAGGGTGAGTAATGAGCAGGGAGCAACAGAGAGTAACGAGTAATGAGTAGGGGGTAGCGAGAAGGGAGTAATGAGTCGGGGTCAGCCCACTCGTTACTCCCTATTCGCTACCCCCTACTCTCTACTCGTTACTCTCTGTTGCTCCCTGCTCTCTACTCCCTACTCCTCTACTCGTTACTTCTTGGGTGGTAGCGTGAGGGCGGTCATCCCGGCGTTGTCTTCGAGGCCCGTCGCGAACAGCAGGTACTGGCGACCCTTGTGCATGTACGTCATCGGCACGGCGCTGGTCTTTGCTTCCAGCTTCACCTTGCCGACTTGCTTGCCCGTCGCCTTGTCGACCGCGTAGATCGCGGGCGGCTCGCCCGGCACACCGCCACCACGCCCGGTGCCGTAGATCATCAGCGTCTTCGTATTGATCACCTGCGCCTGGCCGCGCGCAGGCTGGTCGGGGAGCGTGACGCCCGCGAACAGCGGGTCACGACTGGTGACCTTCATCATGCCGCCGTTCGGGATCCACCACGCTTTGTCGCCGCTCTTCATGTTGTACGCGGTGATGCCACCGTGCTGCTTCGGCTTCACGATAGACACGCCGCCCAGCATCGACCCAGCCGCGCGGCCGGAGAAGCCGTCGCCGCGTCCACCAGCGCTTGGCTTCACATAGCCTGCGGGCGCAGGCAGGGCCCCCAGCAAGCCGCAGCTATCGCGCGGTGAGCTGTAATCGAACTCCGAACACGGATCCTTCTGCACCTGCGCCGTGCTCATGCCGGTGATCGACGCGACGTACAACATGCCGTTATCGGGGTCCACCGCAGCACCACCGTCGATGTTCACGCCACCACTCGCTCCGGGCGCGTACCACGAGCAGCGGAAGCCCGTCGAGCCCTTGCCATCCGCAGCAGCCGGCGGAATGAAATACGGGCCCATGCGGCAGCGCTTCGCCATCTTCATCGCCGAGTCCTTGATGGCCGGCGTGTAATCGATGATGTCCGACTCGACCAATCCCTGCTGCGAATACGGCGCGGGCTTCGACGGAATCGGCTGCGTCGGCGACGTCTGCTCACCCGGCACGTCGCTCTGCAAAACGGGCGTCTCCGGCATCGGCCAGATCGGCTCCCCTGTCACCCGATCGAACGTGTACACCCAGCCCTGCTTGGTGGTTTGCGCCACAACCTTGCGCGGGCGTCCATCCACCACGACGTCCATCAGGTTTGGTGACATCGGCGTGTCATAGTCCCAGATGTCGTGGTGCACCATCTGGAAGTGCCACTTGCGCACCCCCGTCTTCGCGTCGAGCGCAACGAGGCTGTTGCCGTACAGGTTGTTTCCCGGGCGATGTCCACCGTATTCGTCCATCAAGGGCATGCCGACGGGGATGTACACGATGCCGAGGTCGAGGTCGGCCGCGTAGGGTGCCCACGCGTCATTCTTGCCAACGCCCTTGGTGCCCGGCTTGGATCCGTTCTTCCACGTCTCGGCGCCGTATTCACCGGGTTGCGGAATCAGATTGAACTTCCACATCTGCTTGCCGGTCTTGATGTCGAACCCGCGCACGTAGCCCGGCACGTTGTGCGCGCGGATCGGATAGTAGCCGTGAATCGATGAGTTGCCCACGACAAGCATGTTGCCGACGACGATCGGCGGCGAGCTGGCGGCGATCTGTCCAGCGTCGGGATCCAGTCCGACGGTGCCGTCCGCACCGATCTTCTTGATGGGATCCCACGTCTCGCCCGGCTTCGCTTTGCGCATCGGCGCCGCGTCCGAGATGATCAGCGGACCGGAATCGTCCACCGCGAGCGGCACCATCGGGAAGCCAAGGCCTTCCATCAGGTCCACGACACCGTTCTTGCCGAACGCCGGATCGGGCTTGCCGGTCTTGGCGTCGAGTGAGACGAGGTGATACCCCGGCGTGACGACCAGCACACGTTCGTTCGTGCCGTCGGTCCAGTAGGACAAGCCGCGGCCCGCGAACTGACGAGGCGCCTTCTGCCAACGGATGCCCTCTTCGAGACGATACATCCACAGGGTCTCACCCGTCTCGGGGTCGAGCGCCATCGCCACGCGACGCGTCGACGCCACCGTGAACAACCGGCCGTTGGCGTAGAGTGGCGTCGTGCGATAGTACTCGTCCTTGCCGAACGCACTTGCGTTCCACTTCCAGGCCACCGTCAGCGAGTCGAAGTTCGACGCGTTGATCTGCTCAAGCGGTGAATAGCGTGTGCTCCACGCATCGCCTCCCCAGTAGCGCCATTCGCCGAACGCGTTGCCGCGTACGAGTGGCTTGCCCGCCTGTGCCACCGAACGCGTCGCCTGCGCGCCGATGGCCGCGATGACGACGGCTCCGGCCGCCGCCACGATGCCGAACATCCGTCTGGTAGAACGCTGCATCATGAACTCTCCGTTGGTGCTGCGATACGTTCGGTGTATTCCCGCGCCATCATCGGATGCGCGCGCCCTGCATCCCCGACTGCGGCTTCGGCCGTGCGCCGGACCCGCCCTGATTGTTCTCGATGCGAATGGCCTTCAACACCGACGGTTCGGCCGTCAGCTCCCGCGAACTCGCCGGCATGCCATTCAGCTTCAACACGTACGCCGTGACCCAGACGTACTCGTCTTCCGTGAGTGTCGCCGGCGCCGATTTCGGCATCAGGTTGCTCACATAGTCGTAGAAGTCCGCGAGTGAACGTCCCATCCACTTGGCTGCAAACAGTTCGCCACTGTGCGACGCCACGGTGTGGCAGCCACTGCACGCGCCGGCGAAGACCTCCTTGCCCTTCGCCGCCTGCTCGGCGGTATAGACGCCGCTCATCGTGCTGCGCGCGCGCACGGCCGCCTGCGCGTCCAACCGGGACGGCGCGAACATCGCAAGCACCGACCATCCCAGACCGACGATGAGCCACATCGCCAATGCGGAACCACGTGCCCGCGGTGTCGCGAGACGGGTCATCACCCCGGACAGCGCCCAGGCAATCCCACCGACGATGAGCAGTCCCATCACGAAGCGAATCCCTCCCACGGCGAGCGACAGATCCAGGGCGGGCCATTCGAAGCGATGGCTGCGTAACGTCTCGAATCGCTCGGTCATCCAATGCCACGCGGTATGCGCTACCAGCACCGAGACGATGATCGCCCCCGTGCGCTCGGCCACCACGCGCGACAGCAGCCACGACAGGACCGGCACCGTGATCACGAGCACCAGCAGCTGCGCCAGCTCGATTCCCACGTTGAAAGCGGCCAACGCGACGATGAGGTTCGCACCGGCGAACTGCAACGACTCACCCAGCGCGTACGAAAAGCCGAAGCCATGCACCAGACCGAAACCGAAGGCCACCAGCCAGCGGCGCTCGAGTTTTGCACCAACGATGTTTTCGACGGCCATGTAGACGATGGACGCAGCGATCAGCAGCTCCACGAGCGGTGGGAACCACAGGGCCGTCGGCGCGTAGCCCATGGCCGACGCGGCCAGCGTGATCGAGTGAGCCACCGTGAATGCCGTCACGATCCCCACCAGCGGCCGCACGCGGCGCACGGGAACGATCAGGCACAGCAGGAACAGGAGGTGATCGATCCCTTCCAGCAGGTGACCGGCGCCCATGGTGACGAACCGCGACGCCGCATGCCACCAACTCGGCTCGAGCTGCAGCAGCCCCTCGTCACCCTCGTACAGGTACGTGCGCTCGGCACCATCGGGATACACACGTCGCAGGACCGTGGTGGTCCGCACCCCGAGATGCGCATACCGTGCCTCGATGGCGAGACGCGCATCCGCCGACGCCATCGGATACTCCAGCATCACATCGAGCATCACCTGCTGCGCGGGGATCTCCGTGTTCACATCCAGCACGGGCGCGCGAAACGAGGCCAGTGCATCCGCGACGTTCTCGAAGGCGCGATCCGACGGAAGCGACGCCCGGACGACGGAGACCGTGGGCGCGGGCAATGCGTGTCCGTCCGCGTACAGCCTGGTCGCGTCGGCGATCCACAGGCGCGCCGCGTCTCGCAGCGTGCTATCTGCGCGCGACAGATCCAGCAGTCCCGCACCACGCAGTGGGAAGTCCACGTCACGCATCGCCTCCAGCGGGGCGCGGACCAGCACCCGGTACACGCCGCCCTCGGACAGAATGAACGCGGTCACCTTCACGCGCGGCGGCACCTCGTGAGCGCGCAATCCGGATGCGGTACCGAACACCAACGCAGCGGCAGACACACACGCGACGAACCATGCCCCCCGGGACGGGCGCGAGACGGCAGCGGAAACCACTCGGCGAACGTAGTCGATCACGCGAAGACGCACGTTTCTCTGGACAGACGAGGAGAGGCGGGTTACTTCATTGGCCATGTGCGAGCGGCCGGCAGGAAGGGTTGCTCGGAGTCGTAACGAACATACCACCGCGTCGCGCCGGACACACGGGGTTTCCGCCACCGACGTGCCGAGTGACGGGAGAGAGACGGATGCCGAAGGCAAAACAGGTCGCGATCGGAGTGGGGTTGGTCGGCGCCATCGGGGCCCTCGGGGTCGCCCAGGCGACGCTCGGCGCGGCCGATCGCCAGCAGACGGTGCAGGCGCCGCGGTTCGAGGTCGACCCGATGTGGCCGAAGCCCTTGCCCAATCATTGGCTGCTCGGCTCGGTGATCGGCGTCGGGATCGACAGCCGGGACCACGTGTTCATCATCCATCGTGGCGACTCCACGCTGAACCAGCGTACGGAGGTCGGCATGAAGGCCAACCCGCCCATCGCCGAGTGCTGCCAGTCGGCCCCACCGATTGTCGAGTTCGACCCGGAAGGCAACCTGGTCAAGGCGTGGGGTGGTCCCGGCGAAGGCTTCACGTGGCCAGCCTCCAACCACGGCATCACGATCGACGACAAGGACAACGTCTGGATCGGCGGTAACGGCACCGGTGACTCCCATATCCTCAAGTTCACGCACGACGGCAAGCTGCTTCAGCAGATCGGCAAGCCGGGGCAAGGGCCCAACAGCAACGACAGCACGCACTTCGGCCGGGTCGCGAAGATTTCGTTCGATCTCAAGGCCCAAGAGGCGTATCTCGCAGACGGGTACGGCAACAAGCGGGTCGCTGTTCTGGACATGAAGACCGGCGCCCTCAAGCGGTACTGGGGCGCGTATGGCGAACGGCCTGACGACGCGCGCCTGGCGCCGTACGATCCGTCGGCGCCTCTGATCCGACAGTTCCGCAATCCGGTGCATTGTGCCGAGCCGACCAACGACGGCCTCGTGTACGTGTGCGATCGTCCGAACGACCGCATTCAGGTGTTCCGGACGAACGGGACGTTCGTGAAGGAAGTGCGGGTCGCACCAGCCACTCGTGGTGACGGGTCGGTCTGGGACATCGCCTTCTCGAAAGATGCGGAACAGAAATACATCTACGTTCCCGACGGCATGAACAACAAGGTTCACATCATCGATCGTCAATCGTTGCAGGAATTGACGACCTTCGGCGACGGCGGCAGGCAGCCTGGACAATTCTATGGCGTGCACAGCATCGCCACCGATTCCAAGGGCA
>CAZMGX010000024.1:1504-24652 GCA_964565915.1 uncultured Gemmatimonas sp. | reverse complement strand
GGCCCCGTCGACAAGACGATCGGCATTCTCGTCACCATCCTCACGCCGACGGGTGCGCAGATTTCCGCCGGGCAGACCTTCACGAAGATGTTGCCGGGCCGCTTACCGCTGGCTGGCGAGTGGCAACTCACACTGTCGGTGGATCAGAGCGACCCCGATGACTCCGATCAGTTCGCGCCGGCCGGCGTGGGCAACCTGACCTTCGAGACGATGGTGCGGTTGTCGGACGGCCGGTGGCGGGGGCGGTATGTCTTCTCGATCACCAATGGCAGCGGGACGATCAGCGGGGTGGGCGTGGCTTCGTGGCGGTAAGTCCGATCGATGTCGTGCCGCATTACGACGTCAGCGCTGCCTCCAGTGCGGCGCGGTACGTCTCAGGGTCAACGGCGGGGTAGCGGTACAACTCCGGGGCGGCCTGCGCAAACGCCTTACGCAGCCCGTCGGCCGATACCAGACCGGCGTCGCGCATGGCCTGCACGTCGTCGAGATCCCGCCGGTGTCCCCGCTCGATCTTCGCGAGCGCCTGAGCGGTGAAGTCGTAGTGACACACCGTGAGTGCGCCGAGGCGCCTGATGACGGGACTGCGCGCCTCCCACCCGGTCGGCACCGGAATGAAGTGATCCGGCGCGGCCAGTTCGACATTGATCGCCAAGGTGTCCTTGAGGCGCGGAATGGCGCGGAGGAGCGCGTCCGACTCGGGCTGCATCACGAGATCGATGTCACGCGTGCTGGGACGCCACCCCACAAGTACCGCCGAGGCGCCGCCAACGAGATACACGGTTGTGGGCTGCGTCGCCGCCTTGGCGAGTTCAGCCAGGAAGCGCTCGATGCGCGCCGCGTCAACGGGCTCGCGCATGCGCCCGCTGCAGGAGTGGCACCGCTCTGGCAAAACTCACGAGGCGGCGAATGAGCGCGTTGTAGCGCGCGTGGGCCCCGTCGCCGTGTTCGGCGGCAAGCCGGTCGAAGAGCTGCGCCTCTGGCTGTGGGACGGGCGACGGCACCCGCAGACCCAAGAGGGTGAGGCGGGGGGCGGCGATGGAGACGAGCAACGCTTCGGTCGACACGGCTCCCTCAACGAGGTCGCGGAGGCCGGCCTGCACGAGCTCGAACCCGGGCGCCTCGTCAAGATGGAGGGCCGTCGATGTTTGATCGAACGCCTTCAGGGCACGGCGCCCTTCGCGACGTGCCACCATGCCGCGGGCCTGCTCTGCCGTCAGCGTGCGCCGACTGCGAATCCCCCCTCGGCGGCCAATCTCGGCGAGGTACTGCCGAACTTTGGAATCCATTCGATGGAATGTAGTCGGCTTACGATGCTAAATCAATATTTAGCATCAATTTACTGCGCTGATGCCGTGTTTGGCCACCGTCGCCGTTCGGCCGGATTGACAACCTCATCGTGGTCGTCGCAGCGTTCGGCGCCAACACTTCAACACTCTGCCCACCTCTCCGATGCGCCATCCTCGTCTCACGATCGTCGCCGTCGCGGCCAGCCTCACGCTTCTCGCATGCTCCGAAAAGCCTGCGGCCGACACAGCGGCCGCAGCAGACGCCCCGGCCAGCCAGTCCGCGGCCCCGTCCACCGATGCCGAGTACGAGCAGGTGAAGGCGACCCAACCGGTGGTCGCCTGCGATCTGTTGACCCTGGAGAAGGTGGCGCTCGTCATGCCGAATCTCCGGTTCTCCGCGTTACCGTCGAAGCCGCCGCAGATGAGTGGCTACGCGTGGGACTCTCGCTGTGAGTACCACGCCGGCGTCGGGACGATGGAGTACGCGAAGGAAACCCCCACACACGTGGTGCAGATCTTCGTGAACACCGTGGCGAGCGAGGCGAAGGCGCTCTCGAATCTCAAGTCGCGCGCGGAGTCCGCGGTGACCACGACCAACTACACCCCACGTCCGGAACTCGGCGCATCGGCCTATACGATCAGCAATGTCGGATTCGTATCCGTATTCTTCACCAAAGGACAGGCGGAGATACAGATCAACGTCTCGGACATGTCGAGCACCTATGAGCAGAAGGTTGCGCGAGTACTCGCGCTCGCCAAAGCGCTCTGACCGCCGCCTTGGCAAACGCCGCCCGGCCGCGCCCGTCGGGACTGGAACTCATCAAGACTTCAATACTGGAGACACGTGCCGACACCCTACGAATCCGCCACGCTCAACCTGAAGTTGTTCGACATGCGCCGCGAGCCGGAACTGCGCCGTGCGCGCAGTTGGTTCATCACCGAGTTTCATCCGGCCAGCGTCGACGAATACTTCGCAGCACTGGTCAGCGAAAAGAACGCGTGGATGCGCATGGTGATCGGCTATTGGGACATGGCCGCGTCGATGGTCACGCACGGCGCGATCGACCGCGACATGTTCCTCGCTGCCCACACCGAGATCATCGGAGCGTTCGCGAAAGCGCATCCGTATCTCGCGGAGATTCGTGCGCGTATCGGCCCCTACGTGCTGGCCCATGTGGAGTCGGTGGTCATGTCGATTCCGAACGCCGAAGACGAGATGGCCAAGCGCCGTACGCGCCTGAAAGGTCTGTGGGAAGCCCGACAGGCCGCACTGAAGACCGAGCGCACGTAGATCAGCTACGGGATGCGCTCGTAGGTCGCAAAGGTCACGCCGGTCGTCTTACCGTTGCCATCGTCACGCATGTAGATCACGGCGATCGTGTTGCCGTCCGGCGAAAGGACGTTGGTCAGGCGCTGCGTGACACGCCCGTTGTTCTTGTTGGTGATCTCATTGATCGTGGCATTCACCGCGCGCACCGCCGCGTGTGTCTGGCCACGATTGCCGGTGACCGGCATGTCGGCCCCATCGAAGTTGGTCGTGTACCACCAGCGGGTGGTGTCGCCCTGGGCATTCACCGCTTCGATGGTGACCTTCATCCCCGCAGCGCCGAACGCCTCGTAGGTCATGATGTTGCTGGTCGGCGCTGGGGCGTCTGACTTGAGTTTCCATCGCCCAAATCGTGGGTTGGCACTCTGCGCCTGGGCTGGCGCGGCAACCGACAGCAAGAGCAGCGAGAGTGATGCCGTGAGAATGCGCATGGGTCGAGGGGGAAAGTGGTGGCTACTGGATGCTTGATTGGAGACCGACCTGTCTCGTCCAGATCTTCTTGCGTAGCGCAAGCGTTGGGCGCAACGTATGGGCTCAGTGGCGCTGATATTCGCGATTCGTGCGATGTGAATTTACTACTCTGGAGGATTCCCGATGCGTATGCTTCGGCCCGCAAGTTTGGCATTGATTGTCGCTGGGTGCCGGGCAAATGCCCCTGCCCCTTCGCCCTCTGCGCAGATGAGCGCAGTACAGACCACGGAAAGGGTCGCTGTTGGGGTTCCACTCGCGTCGGACACCTCTGCACGAGCTCGGGCGCTTCGTGAGACGCAGCGCCTGGCGATGGAGGCTTCGGCGCGCGTGCGGACCCTAACCGTTTCGCCCGAGCGCATTTCGCTTGCTGTTGGCGAGACGGTGCCTTTCAGCAGGGTCAAGGTAACGGCGCTTGACTCCGCTGGACGTCCTGTGGCTGGCTTCGTTCCGAGTTTCAGTGTGCAGGACAACTCGATGGCCTCGCTGCGTGGCGGGTTCATCACCGCCCTCGAACCCGGGATCACCAGCCTGCGCATAAACCCGGTGAACTTCGAAGCACGGCCCGGGAGTGAGGCGTTCCGACAGCAGATCGCGGCGTCCGTCATCCTCGACATTTCGGCTCCAGCTCTCCGCACGACAGTCACCCGTCCCCGGGTTAGCGTCGACTCCATGGTCCCGACGGAACTGGTGCGACACCTGTTCGGCGGTGCCCGACTCGTTGTTGGACAGCCGATCGCAGTGCTAGACTCAAACATGCTCAGGGGCGGTTACGTGCATGGCTCCCGCTATAGTCCAGGAGGGGAGGCATCGATCGTGTCCTTTCCGTGGACACGACTTGCTACACTGGACACCTTGCGTCGGCGCTTCGAAGTGGCGGGATGGGGCCCGCCACCGACACCACCGGTTGTGTCACGACCTGGCTTTCAGAGCAGCGGGCTCAACGCGTCGTCCGCCGCCAACTCCATGTTCTGTCGCAACCGGGAGCTGGTTGTAGTAGGCATCGCCGAGGCTCGTGGAACTGAGACGGTCGTCTCACTCACCCATCAGCCAGCGCAGCGAATGTTGTGCGATCCGGAGACGATGCGCTCGCAGGCCAACAGAAGCGTAAGCTCAGCAGTGGGCTTGATTCCTTCCCTCGCTCCGATCGCCAGCGGGCTCACGACCGGCGGCGGCAGTGGAGGAGGATCCGACGAGGCATATGCGGACGCCCGCATCTCGACGGATATGGCGGTCGCCGAAATCGCCGAGCACTATCGTCGTCAGCTCTTGACTGCTGGGTGGACGGACGCGGAACGCACCAACACGTCAAGCATCGCGGTCACGACGTTCACGATGCGCGATTCAACGGCCCGCCGATGGAGCGGCGTGCTGACGGTGATCGGCAAGCCACCTTCGAATCGAGTCGATGTACGTCTGACACTGCATCAAATACCGGACATCCAGCGAAGACCGTGAGTCGCCCTCTTACCCCAGCCCAAACTCCTCTCTCGCCTGCCGGTTCGCCTGCCCCTGCACCACGGCCGCACTCGCCCCCGCCTCGTGCTCGCCCGTGTGCACCAGTGCCATCGCATCCTCACGCCGCTTCACCAGCTCCCAGAAGTCGCCCGCATGCGGGTCCGCCCCCTCTTCCGCCGGCAGCAGCGCATACAGCGCCTTGTACATCAGTGAAAAGGCCCAGAACAACGCCAGCATGTCGGGCAACACCAGCACGATGCGCGTAATGGCGTTCACATTCGCCACCTGATCATTGAACGCCGGCGTGCCGAACGGCGCCAACACCATCTTGTAGTTGATGACGTAGTTCACGACACCAGCCGCCAGGTTCGTCAGACCGATGATCAACGCCGACAACTTGAGCGACCGCACCACACTCGGCTCGGCCAGCAACCGGTCCATCGCCGACTTCTTCTCGGGCGTGTCAGGATCCAGCCCCTGCAGCGCGATGCCACGTGTCACGGGCGCGGCCAAGAATGCCGATCCGCCAAACACGATGACGGCCAGCAGGTAACTCGCACTGTCCTTGAACGCGAACAACGCGCCGTCGACGTACCAGAACGCCAGCGCGCCACGCATCGCGGCACCGAAGCCACCGTAGGCCGAGATGAAGTTGAAGCGCCGCGTGAATACGAACAGATCCAGCAGGACCCACGCGACCGGAATCAGCGCGGCCAGCAGGTACGCCGGCAGTGTTCCCAGCGGCGCCGTGCCGTACTTGAGAATCAGCACCGGCGCGACCGCGCCAATCAATATGTCCAGCGTGAGCTTGAGCCCTTTCGGCATGGGTCGGAATCTTGCCGGGCGCGAGGTTGTGCGGTACCCATCCTCCATGAAACCACTCGCTGGCACCGCCGATCCGTACGTGACCCGTTGTCTCCGCACCGGAATGGGTGCCCTCGCGATCATTGCCCTGACCAGCTGTGCGCGCTATGCGCAGGGGACCCCCGCCGGGCCCGACCTCCGCACCGAGGCCGCCTCACTCACCGGACGAAAGCTGGTGCGCCCCCGACTGGACGAGTCCACCGAGGCCCGACTGACGGCCCAGCTGAACGCGGCCGCCGACACGCTGCGCCGCACACCCAACAGCCCCGACGCCCTCATCTGGGTCGGGCGACGCCTCGCCTACCTCGGGAAGTACCGCGAAGCCATCGACACCTTCACGGCTGGGGTGGACCGCTTCCCCAAGGACGCCCGCTTCCTGCGCCACCGCGGCCATCGCTACCTCACCATCCGTCGCCCGATGCTGGCCGCTCGCGATCTCGCCCTGGCCAGCACGCTCGTACAGGGACAAGCCGATGTGCTCGAGCTCGACGGCGCCCCAAACACGCAGAACATCCCGCTCAGCACGTTGCAGTTCAACATCTGGTACCACCTCGCCCTCGCCCACTATGTGAGCGGCAAGTATCCCGAAGCACTTGCCGCCTTGGACGCCTGCGCGCGTGTGTCGGTCAATCCGGACCTCATGGTGGCCACGCAGTACTGGCGCTACCTCGTGCTCAGGCGCCTCTCACGCACCAGCGCCGCCGACAGCGCCCTCGCCATCGCGCGCGAAAATCCGACGCTGATCGAGAATATGGTATACCTCAAGCTGCTGCGACTCTTTGCCGGGCTCGAGTCGGTCGACGCCGTCATGCCGAACGCCGGCGCCGAGAACATCGCCGATGCCACGACGGCGTACGGGGTATCCATGTGGCACCTGCTGAACGGCCGCCCGGATCAGGCGCGTGATCTCTGGAAACGTCTCGATCAGAGCACGGCGTGGGGTTCGTTCGGTGTGCTGGCCGCAGAAGGTGAGCTGACGCGCGTACGCTGAACGGCCTGACGCGAATGACGCGTCAGGCAGTTGCCGTTCAGCGACCGGTGCTCTCCCTCAGTCCCAGCGCCGTGTTGAGCCACCGAATGAACGGCGTCATCGACGCATAGTGCTTGGCCAGCACATCCGGCAACTTGGCACTCTGCACCTGCTCGAGCGTCAGCGCACACCCGGCCGTGAACGACTGATACCGCAACCACGTTGCCGCCGGATGATCGACGTCGAAGCCGCGCGGCATCCGCGTCAGCATGCCCTCGGTATCCAGCACCCCGAACCGCTTCTTGAACGCCTTGCTCAGCACGATGTCTTCGAAGCCCTTGTAGTCGTGCGCGAGAAACTCGCGGATCTTGGCCAGCGCCGGACGCGGAGGCATCCAGATGCCACCCCCACAGAAGATCTCGCCGGGCGCCAGGTGGAAATAGAAGCCCGCGCCACCATGCGCCGCTTCACCACCCACGCCGCCGCCGGAATCCCGATGAAAGAACCAACACGCGGCATTGGTCTTGTACGGCGACTTGTCCTTCGAAAACCGCACGTCGCGATGTATCCGGAACATCGACTTCTTCGGTGACCCGACGATCTCCGGAATGAACTCCGCGAGCCTTACGTCCACCTCTTCGATGAGCAGACGCATCGGCGCCCGCAGCGCATCATCGTAATCGTCGCGATGGGCCTCGAACCATTCCTTGCGGTTGTTCTTCTTGAGCCCGCGCAGGAACGTCATCGCACGCGGCGGAAATCCCGTGAACGTATCCGTCATCCTGAGAAACCCTCGCCGGCCATGCGGCGGCCGTTGTACGCCGGAAACAGAAACTTGAGGAACAGTCCCGTACGGTGCCCCCACGCGCGTTCATCGTGCAGCGCACCATCGGCTTCCATGTAATGCAAATCGACACCCGCCTGCCATCCTTTGCGCAGCAGCATGCGATGCAACAGGCGCGTCCCCTTCAGCATCCGCTGCTCACCGGTGCCGACGTCCAGCCAGATCGACAGGTCGGGCCGGCGCGCATCGGATGCATTCAACTGCCGCACGATCCAGCGGTCATCCCACCACACCGACGGTGACAGCAGCGCCAGCTTCCCGAAGATCGCCGGGTGCGTGAGCCCCAGATGCAGCGTCAGCAAGCCACCCAGCGAACTGCCCGCCATCCCGGTGTCACGCGCGCCACGCCGTGTGCGATAGTGACGGTCGATGAACGGTTTGATCTCGTATACCAGCATCTGGCCGTACCGATCAGCCATGCCACCGGCATCGTGCGAGTTGTCGCGCGTGGGCGTGTATTCGTCGATCCGGTCACGCCCGGCATTGCCGATCGCAACGAGGATGATCGGCTCGATGATGCCGGCGTGCATGAGCGCACGCGCCGTCGTATCCACGCCCCACTGCACTCCAAACGGCGACATGGGCAGGTCATCGAACACGTTCTGCCCGTCGTGCAGGTACAGCACGGGATAGTGCCGCGTGGGCTCCTGGTCATACTCGGGCGGCAGACACACGGCCAGATCGTGGGTCTGGTCGAGAAAACGCGACCGCACCTGTGAATAGTGATCCAGCGACCCGACCCGACGCGGGGCCAGCGACGACGCAGACGACTCCTCCAGTAGCCCGGCATGTACACTCGTCATCAGACCGGGCGCTCAGAACTCGACAAGATCGGGCGGGCGTACCCCGGAGACGAAGGCGTCGATGTTGGCGAGCGCACGCATGCCCATCGCCGTGCGCGTTTCGATCGTGCCGCTTCCCATGTGCGGCAGCAACACCACCCGCTCCATCTCCCGCAACTCGGCCACCACGATCGGCTCCCACTCATACACGTCGAGACCGGCGCCGGCAATCGTCCCTTCACGCAGCGCGGCCGTGAGCGCGTACTCGTCGACGATGTCGCCGCGCGCCGTGTTCACAAGATACGACGACGGCCCCATCAGCTTGAGGCGTTCCGCATTGATCAGGTGCCGCGTTTCTGGCGTGGACGGACAATGCAGCGACACGACATCGGCCCGCTGCAGCAACGTCTCGATCGAATCGACCCGCTCGGCATCGGCCGGCCCCGCGGTGGCCGGATCATCGATAATGACATCCCGCGGCGCGTAGTACACGATGTGCATGCCCAGCGCACTCGCCGCCTGCCGCGCCACGGCGCGTCCGATGCGCCCGTAACCGATGATGCCCAGCGTCTTGCCGTGCGGGCTGCGCCCCATGAGATGCGTGGGGCGCCACCCTGACCACGCGCCACTGCGCAGATGCCGTTCACCTTCGCCGAGTCGACGCATGGTCATCAGGATCAGTGCCAGCGCGATGTCGGCCGTGTCGTCGGTCAGCACATCGGGCGTGTTGGTGATCGACACACCCACACGACGCGCTGCCTCACGATCGATGTGATTCACGCCGACGCCGAAGTTCGCCAGCAAGCGCGTCTGCACGCGCGCGTCGAACAACTCGGCGCGCAGCTTGTCGGTCACGGTGCACAACACGATGTCCGTTGTGCGCAACACCTGCGCCATCTGCTCGGGCGTCAGCGCAACGTCCGTGCGGTTGAGGCGTACGTCGTACTTGGCGCTGACGGCTGCTTCGACGGCGTCGGGCAGTTTGCGGGTGACGACGACCGTTGGGCGGGCGCTCACCGACCGCCTCCGCTCACCGCACCCTTCACGATACGCGCCACGTCGCCAGCGCCGCGCCGACACCCGAGCCCAGCGTAATCGGCACACCGGCGTCGGCCAGCGCCATCTCGACGCCACCCAAGGCACCTGTGAGGGTCAGCGGATTCATGTCGCCGAGGTGTCCGATGCGAAACACCTTGCCGGCCAGCTCGCCGAGTCCGGCGCCGAGGGAAATGTCGTAACGCTTGAACGCAAGATCGATCACGTGCGCCGCGTCGAATCCGTCCGGCATCACAACGGCAGTGAGTGTGTTCGACGCGATGGCCGGTCGCTTCGCACATTCCCGCAGTCCCCACGCGGCCACGGCCGCGCGAACACCCACGGCCATCTTGCGATGACGCGCCGCCACCGCCGGCATCCCTTCGTCCAGCAGCATGGTCAGTGCTTCATCGAGACCAAACATCAGTGACAGCGCAGGGGTGTACGGAAAGTACCCGCGCGCGTTCTGGTCCATCATCGGGCGCAGGTCGAAGTACGAGCGCGGAGTGCGAATCATCGGCACCCGCGAGATCGCCTTCTCACTGACGCCAAGAATGCCGAGTCCGGCCGGCAGCATGAATCCCTTCTGCGAGCCGGCAATCGAGCAATCCACGCCCCAGGCATCGAACTGGAAGTCGAGGCTGGCGATGGAGCTGACGCCGTCCACGAAGAGCAGCGCCGGATGCTTCGCGCGATTCACGGCCGCACGCACGGCACCCACATCACTCGTGACGCCGGTCGCGGTTTCGTTGTGCACCAGCAGCACACCCTGGATTTCATGCGCGGTGTCTTTCGCCAGCGCTTCCTCGATCAGCTCGGGCGATGCCGCCTCGCCCCACGGCACCTCGATCACATCGACGACGTAGCCGAGGTTGCGGGCGGTCTGGATGAACAGATGTGAGAACTGACCAAAGCGAACCGCCAGCAGACGTGAGCCCGCCTCGACGGTGTTCACGAGCGCCGCTTCCCACATGCCCGTACCGGACGACGGAAACACGAAGTGTTGACCCGTTGTCTGGTTCACGACGTCCGGCAATCGCGACAGGATCGAACGCGTGAGCGTCGGGAACGCCGACGACCGGTGGTCTTCGCTGGCGCGGTGCATCGCGCGCAAAAGGCGGTCGGGAATGGGCGTCGGCCCGGGGATCTGCAGGAAGTGGCGGCCGGCCATGGTGGGGCGGTTCAGGAGGGTGGGAAGAGTCGTTCAGGACTTCAGCGTGGGCGCTGGGTCGGCGCCAACAGGGTGGGTGTCGTCGACGTCGCCTTCATGATCGGCATCGACCTCGTGCTCCATCTCTGCATCGTGATCGGCATCGTGATCGTTGCCGGCTTCACTCTCGCGTTCGGCTTCGGCGGGGTCGAGGGTGCGCAGCAGCCGACGGCACAACCGTGCCAGGCGGGCACGCTGTTCGCCGGTCAGCTCGCTCATCAGGTCGATGATGGCGGCGGTGCGGGCGGGCGCCGCCTCCTGCAGTACGCGGACACCGGCGTCGGTCAGGTGGACCGTGATGTAGCGACGATCGGTGGCGTGCCGCTCGCGTCGCACATGGCCGCGCGATTCGAGGGCGTCGATGATGGCCGTCATCTGCGCCTTGCTCCGGCCCAACGCCTCGGCCAACTCCTGCTGATGGACGGCGCCGCGTGTGTCGATCGTATCGAGCACGCCGAATTGGGAGGCTGACAACCCGAATGGATGAACGGCGGCTTCCACCCGGGCGGCGGCCAGCCCGGCCGCGCGCTGCAAGCGCCCGTACGCATCCAGTGCCCGTCGTCGTTTCTTGTCGCCCTTTCCGCTCATCGTCCGTGTGTCGAAAAGTCGTGTCGGCGTGGAAGCCGCCCAGTCAGGCGCGCGTCAGGCCGGCGTGTCGCGTCGCCATCCGTTCGGCGAGCACGGTGGCCACTGCCATGATCGTCTCCTGGGGATTCACCCCCAGCGCGGTCGGCAGCAGCGAGCCATCGGAAATGTACAGACCTCGCACACCATGGCGCTCGCCCTCCGGCGTCGTCCCGGAGCGGGCCGGGTCCACCCCCATGCGACAGGTCCCGTTGACATGCGCCGAGAACATCGCAATCCGATTGGGAGCCAAGGACGCCTTGGTTAGCTGCGACAGGTCCCGCTCCGAGTGGATGACTACCGGACGGGTGTGCATGGTGGCCACCTCACGCGCCCCATTCGAAAGATGGAGTCGCGCGGCCGCATCGAGTGATGCCCGGACCCTCCGCTGGTCCTCGTGACCGAGTTCATACCGAATCGATGTCCGTCCGTGGCGATCGACCGCGACCCGACCGTTGGAGCGCTGGCGATCGGCCCCGTCTCGCGTGAGGGCGATGAGCACACCGAGCTGCCGGAAGGTGCGCATACGCGACGCGTGCGCGGAGCCGAATCCGGGCATGGCCGCGGCGGTGAACGACGGGTGCATTGGTGGGCATTCGATCCAGAAGCCGTAGTCGGTCCCGTTCCACTGGATGAACTCATCGCACATCGTGGACAGCGGAATGCCGGTGCTGGACAGGATGTCGCGATCGTAGACCCCCATGATGCCCGTGGTCGGATGGAGTCGCAGCCACTCACCGACCCCGCCACCGCCCAGCCCCGATCGTTGCAGCAGCGCGGGCGTTTCGATCGCGCCGGCGGAGACGACAACGATGGGGGCGTCGATGGTGAGCGTGCGAGGCGCACGACCGGCCGGTCCGCCGCTGACGGCGGCATGCACCCGTTTCATCGCGGGCGTGCCATTGCCGCCTTCACGCTCGCGTTGCTCGATGTGGGTGGCGCGTGCGTCGGCGTACACGGTGGCGCCCGCGGAAAGGGCGCGCGGCAGATAGGTGAGCAACACCGATTGCTTGGCATCATGTCGACAGCCCATCCCGCAGAATCCGCAACGAATGCAGCGATCGGCGTTGATGCGTGCGGTGCTGGCGCGCCAGCCGAGTGCGCGGGCGCCGTCGAGCACGAGTCGGTTGTTGGCCGAATGTGCATCGTCGGGCACATCGCGGGCGGAAAGTTCGCGTTCGACACGCTCGAAGACGGGTGACATGTCAGTGGGCGACATGCCGTACACACCGTGCTCGTGAGCCCACTCATTCAGCACGTAGGACGGGGTGCGCAGCATGATCATCCAATTCACCGCACTCGACCCACCAACGGTCGCGCCTTGCAACAGCGCGAATGACAGGTCGTCTGTGGTGCGCAGTGCGCCGTCGGCGTAGAGGCGTTCGTGCAGCGCACCTTCGTCTTCGTTGAAGTCGGCCCGCGTATGGTACGCGCCGGATTCAAGTACAACGACCTGATAGCCGGCTTCGGCGAGACGCGCCGCAGTAACCGCTCCACCCGCGCCGGTGCCGATCACGACGACGTCAGCACGCAACTGACGATCGCCGTCCATCGTGCTGCCGGGAATGATGCCGTTCGGCACGGGCTCCGGATCGATGGTGAGCGGCAGGTGCACGATGCCACGCGCGACGGGTTCGCCGTCATGCTGCTCACCAGGCAGCGGTCCTTCCCATGACACCGCCGGCTGTCGTGATTGGAGCGGCCCGTCGTACCCGATGGCAGCGGTCACCTCGGGTCTGGTGTAGTGCACCGCCAGCACCAGTCGGCGGATGGCCTGATGCGCGGTGCGCAGTGGGGCGATCGGTGAGTCGCCCCAGGCCGCGAAGCATCGCGTTTGCTGATCGGGCGAGAGGTCGGCGAATCTGGTGGCGCGCTCGGTGGCCAGCAGCACGGCGAGTCGACCGCCGAGGGCATCGAGACCTTGCGCCAGCTTTTCGCGTCGATGGGCGGGCAACGCGGCGATGCGGGCGTCGCAGCGCGCCGTGAGGTCGTCGATGAGTTCCGACGAGGGTGGTGCACCGTGCAGGATGCACCGTGCCAGCGCGGTCAGCGTGGCGCGTTGCGCGTCAGTGAAATGTCGTGGAAGCGGGATCGACGCGTCGGACACCCGCGTACCGTACCGATCCTCTCGGCCGGTGGGAAGACTCCGGCCGGAAAATGCCAACTGCCTGACGCGGATGACGCGAACAGGCGCGTGATCCGCGTCAGGCAGTTCCGGCTTTCGTTATCCGACGTGCGACTCGAAAATGTCGCGCGTTTCGCGGTGGAGCAGCACCCAGAGCGAGTAGCCACCGAACAGCGTACCCATCGGCCAGCGGAAGAGGCGCAGCGCAGAGACGACGATGATCACGTAGCGCGCCCACTGCTGATGATTCAGCAAGCCGAACCCGGCGATGAGCCCGAAGACACTGATGGCGCCGATCACCAAGGCGATGGCGACACTCGCGACGGAACCGACCAGGGCCACGGTCAGGCTGCCGGAAAAGAGCGAGCCGAACACGCCGCTGAACAACGTGCCGAGGGCCGCCAGCAGCCCGAGAGCACTGTACAGCAGATTGACGATCGCGACGACCTTGATGTGCGTGCGCATGAGACGATTTCTCCAAGTGAGATGAAGACAGCGGGTCTCCATACGCGGGCAGGGACGCGCAGGATTCGACGCGTTCTTTCTCGCGTGTTTCCGTGTCAAAGCGAGACGCACGTCGGGCCGATCAGCCGGTCCGTCGTCTCCCCAGTTGCCCGCCAAGGCTGACCATCGCCACGCCGCTCACGATCACGAGCATCGCCAGGAACGCCTGTGCGGGAATACGCTCGCCAGCGAACACCACGCCCAGCAGCACCGCGACCACCGGGTTCACGTACGCATAGGTGCCGACGGCCGTCGGGCTGGCTACGGTCAGCAGCCACATGTAGGTGCTGAAGCCGATCAGTGAACCGAAGACGATGAGATACAGCAGCGAGTAGAGGGACGTCATCGAGATGGCCTCGCGATGCAGCGAGGAGAGCTCGCCGCTCACCAACGACAGGACCAGCAGCATCGCGCCGCCGACCAGCATCTGCATCGCGATCGCTATCGACGCCGGCTTCGCGAGGGCGGCCGTCCGGGAGTAGAGCGAGCCGATCGTCCACGACAGCGACCCCAGTGCCAGCACCAGCGCGCCGGCCGGTTCGACCGCCGCACTCGAGAGGTTGCCGTCGGCCGGCAGGACGAGGAGGCCGACACCGACCAGGCCCAGGGCGACCCCGGCCCACTTGGCCAGTCCCGGTCGCTGTCCTTGCACGACTTCGCACAGCACCAGCCAGAGGGGCACCGTCGCCACCAGCAGAGAGGTCATGCCGGAACTCACGCGTTGCTCAGCCCAGGAAACCGCGCCATTTCCTACGAAGAGCAGGAGCGCGCCGATGATGGCCGAGTTTCGCCATTCGGTGATCGTCGGCTTTTGTGCGCCACGAAAGCGACTGTATGCGTACATCAAAGAGCCAGCAATCAAGAATCTGGTGGCGCCCATGATAAACGGCGGAATCGTCTCCACCCCCCATCGGATGGCCAGATACGTCGAGCCCCAGACCACGTAGATGACCAGGAAACCGAGGATCAGCCGCGAGGTCGTGGTGCGTGAAGGGGATGGAGCCGGGTCGGTCATGCCGCGTGGTTTGCCTGGGGGTCGCGCCGCTTGATGGCGCGAAGAGCCGCATCACCAGCCGCCAGGCCGCCGACGAGGACGTAGAGATAGAACGTGTAGAAGCGCCACCAGATCAGGGACGCCGCGAAGATCCCCGCCGGAATGGCCGACTGCAGGGTCGCCGCAAAGGCGCCTTCAATGAAGCCACCGCCGCCCGGGGCCGGCACCACGACCCCGCCGTAGAACAACGCCAGAGGCCAGAGCACCAGCGGCGCCAGCGTGTCCATGGTCAGCGCAAAAGATGGATCACCCAAAAAGACCAGCAGCGGGAGTGCCGCGACCTTGCACAGCACGTGCACGATCGAGCCGGCGAAGGCGGCCAGCATGAACCCGGGCCGAGCCTGCCGGAGCGATTGGACCGAGCCGCGCAGCTGACGCAGGCTCCGCTGAATGGTACGCCACCGTCCGGCATGCAGGCCCACACGTTTCGCCCAGGCGGGCGGCGGTCCGTGCGCGTTGCGACGGGCGAGCAGCAGCCCGATCGCCCCGGCACCGAGAACCGCGGTGCTGTAGCCGCCAACGAGCGCCAGCAGCCCCCGCACACTGGCGCCGCGACCCGAGAACATCAGCGCCAGCAGCGCACACACCAGCGCCAGCGAACACATCTCGAGAAAAAGCTCGAGAAAAAGGACCAACACACGTCCCGCAACCGGCATCCCACTTTCGGCAAGCACCAGAAACCGCGCCGGCTCGGCCCCCGAGCGCGCGGGCGTGATGGCCGCTGCAAAGTCGCCGCCCAGGCAGACGCGCAATGCCGTGCCGAAGGACAGCGGCAAGCCGACCGCGATTGCGGACGCCTGGATCTTGAGCGCACGCGTCATGACTTCGACGCACACGGCCGCCAGCGCCGCCGCATGGGCCGACCAGGCCAGCCACGGCATGCCACCCGCCGGCCAGTTGGTGGCCACCACCCACGCCGACGCCCCGAACATGACCGCGAACGAGACCGCGGTGAGCACCCATCGAGAGACAGACATCGCGCGCAACCTAAACCGCTTTCATGCGGTCAGGTGCCGCGTGGCTTGGCCCGACGCGTCGCCGGCGCCGTCATTGGGTCTTCCGGCCACGGATGCCGCGGATACCGACCGCGCAGCTCCTTCCGCACCTCGAAATACGACGATCGCCAGAACCCGGCGAGATCGCGCGTGACCTGCACGGGACGCTGCGCCGGCGACAGAAGATGTAGCGTCACCGGAACCCGGCCATCACACACCATCGGCGTGCTGCTCCACCCGAACACCTCTTGCAGCTTGACCGACAGCGCCGGGGCATCGGGATCACTGTAGTCCACCGCAATGCGAGAACCACTCGGCACCTCGAGATGTGTCGGTGCCAATCGATCAAGCGCGGCACGCCGGTCCCACGGCAGTGAAGCCAGCAGCAGCGCACCCCAATCCAACGTTGCCAGTTCACTCCAGCGCCGCACACCGTCCAGATGTGGCGCCAACCAGTCATCGAGCGTCGCGGTCAGCGCGGCGCTGCTCACATCGGGCCACGACGCCTCGCGCATGTGGTGAAAGACGAACGCGAGACGGGCACGCACTCGCTGCCCCACATCATTCCACGGCAGGGCATCGACACCGACCCGGGCGATCTCGCCCAGTAACGCCGCACGTACCATGGCCGCATCCATCGACGACAGCGCGCCGTCCGCCAGGACGAGGGCGCCAAGTGTCGACCGCCGACGCCCGCGCACCGATTGCGAGGAGCCATGCCATTCGACCACCGACTCGGTCACGACCTGATCGCCGAAGTCCTCGATGATCTCATCACGCGTCAACGCCGCCGCACGCGACACACGATACTCCGGGGGCGCTCCTTCCAATTCGGCGATCGCCAGCCACTCCGCATCGGCCAGCGCATCCCCACGCGTGACCGACGCACCAACTCCTGAACGCAACAGGAAACGTGGCTCACTGCCCGCACGGCGTTGCGCCACACGATCCGGGAACGCAAGCGCCAGCAACGACCCGACGTGTACAAGATCGTCGGCGACCGACGCCGCCGAACGGTTCTCACGGTGGAGTTGCTGCGCCAACTCGCGAACCCGACGCAGGGCATCCCGATCGACCCACGCGCCGTGCAGACTGTTCGCATCACTCGTGCTCTGTCGCCGCAGTGCCTCGAGTCGCAGGTGCATGTCCGCTGGTGTCACGCCGTAGTCTCCGCGCAGCACGTCGCGTTCATCGAGCAGGGCCACGATCTCCGCCCCGACCCGATGGAGCCCGCGGGCCTGTGCGCCGATCAGCAGATGCGCGAGACGCGGCGCCAGCGGCTGCTGCGCCATGCGACGTCCGTGCGCCGTGATGCGCCCGTCGCGATCGAGCGCTCCCAACTGCGTGAGCAACTCACGGGCCTGCGCATATGCTCCGGCGGGCGGCACATCCATCCAGCGCAGCGCGGTGGGATCGTGCACCCCGGCATCGGCCAGTTCGAGCGCGAGCGATGACAAGTCGGCATCGAGCATCTCGGGTCGCGTGCGCGGTACCAGTCCGTGGTCTTCGGCGGCATCCCACAGTCGGTAGCATACGCCGGGTGCCACACGTCCGGCGCGCCCGCGCCGCTGATCGGCCGAGGCGCGGCTGACACGAACGGTTTCCAGTCGCGTCAGCCCCGCTCGTGCATCATACCGCGGCAGTCGTGACCATCCGCTGTCGACGACGACACGGACACCTTCGATCGTCAAACTCGTTTCCGCAATGCTGGTCGCCAACACGACCTTGCGCCGTCCTGCCGGTGACGCGGCAATGGCCGCATCCTGCTCGGCCAACGGCAAGCTGCCGTGCAACACGTGCACCGTCGCGTGCTGTTCGGTGAGCAACGCATCACCAGACAACCGTTCCGCGACTCGCCGTTGTTCACCCATGCCCGGCAGAAAGGCGAGGATGTCTCCGACCTCATCGGTCAGTGCTTCGCGAATGACCCGCGCCATCGACGCATCCAGCCGATCATCGGGGCGCGGCGGGCGATGGTGCGTCGCCACGGGAAAGGCACGCCCGTCGCTGCGCACGAGGGGAACCGGGTTGCCGGTAACGTCGAGCAGGCGGGCGACGCGATCGCCATCCAGTGTCGCGGACATGACGAGGATGCGCAGCGTGGGCCGCAGATGCTGTTGTGTTTCGAGCGTGAGTGCGAGGCCGATGTCGGCATGCAGCGAGCGCTCGTGAAACTCGTCGAACAGCACGACGCCATAGTCCTCGAGCGCGGCGTCGGCGGAGATCAGTCGCGTCAGCACCCCCTCCGTGATCACCTCGATCCGGGTGCGACGCGACACGCGGGTATCACCACGGACGCGATATCCCACGCTTTCGCCAACCGATTCCCCGAGTGAGCGCGCCATGAAGTGCGCGGCAGCACGCGCCGCCAGGCGTCGGGGTTCGAGCATCACGATGCGTCGCCCCTCGAGCCACGGTGCGTCGAGCAGCGACAGCGGTACCCGCGTGGTCTTGCCGGCACCAGGCGGTGCCTCGAGCACGGCGCAGGGGTGATCCCGCAGTGCGGCGTGCAGGGCGGGCAGTGCGTCGTCGATGGGCAGTGGTGTCGCAGCCCACGCCACTGTCATCGGCGCCGGCGCGTCGGTGGGTCGAGCTGTTGCTGCAACCACTGCTGCGCGCGCGTCAGCACTTCATCGTCGCCGGCCCGCAGCCCCCGTGCCGTAGGCCGCACTTCGATGAGCGGCGCCAGCCCCACGCGCTGTACCTGCCCGCCATCCGTGCGACGAAGCTCCTGCGTGGCGATGCCGACCTGCAGGCCACCGGGCAATGACAGTGGCGTCGTCCAGCTGACCGCGCCGGCCGATGCGCTGCCGATGAGCGTGACGTCGGCCATTTGCTCGAGTGACAATGCGAAGCGCTCCATCGCCCCCTGCGTGCGTTCATCGATCAGCACGACGACCCGTCCCGCAAACACCGCACTGGTGTCGATGGCTCGCTGCCATCCGCGCGACTCGCGCGCATCGGCGCATGCCACCGTAGCTTCGCGGATCGGTGCCGCACAGGGCGCGATGAGCGTGCGCTGCACGATGCGACCAGTGGCGACGCGGGGGCGTGACGCCAGGCGTCGCAGCAGCGCGACGTCATCGAGGTGCAACGTGCCGCGAAGATCAAGCACGAGCCCGCGCGCGGAGAGCACCGTGGGCCAACCTGACGCGAGCGCCTCTTCCGACAGACGTTCGACATCGACGTACATGATGCCGCCCGCGAGTTGCCGAATCGCGTCGCCACCCGGTCGCTCGACCGAGGGGAGTGCCGCGCGATAGGCGACTGTTCGCGGCACGGTGACGGTCCGCTCGCGGTTGGACCCATCGCGCACCTTCATCACGACGTCGCCGGCCGACCCGCGTGACATCTGCTGCGTGATCGCCCGCAGACGCGACCAGTCGTTCGACGCCGGTTGCGCACGCCGATGTTCGGAGATCCACGCCACCGTCGGATAGCCGTCGAACGCGGTGATCTCGGCGCCCGGCGCGAGCGCGAGTGCCGACGTCGTCGGGTCGCGAACGACATCGGCGATGAATACGCGCCCCTCGGCGGCGCGCACACGAAAGGGCACCGCCGCCGCGCCAGTCACCTGCTCAGCGGACGTGCCCGTCAATCGACCCTCGGGGTCGTCGAGTGACGCAGCCAGCTCCGCGAGCCCTTTCGCGTATTCCACGGCGCTGCGGGCCGCTTCGAGACGCGGAATCACCCGCTCGAAGACCGCGTCGAGATCATCATCGTACAGGTCGCGATGCGCATGCCGCGCGCGCATCGCGCTGAATATCCGAAAACCGCCCAGCAGACGCGCACCCATGAACGGGTAGCTGGTCGTGTCGTAGAACACCGGCGTTGCGGCCGGTGGCACGAGCACCGGCAGCGGCCGCGGAGCCAACGGCAGCTTCGCGGATCCGCGCAACATCGTGAGGGCGGCCTGCCGAGCGAGATCATCCGCGCTGCCGGTACTGCGAAGAATGGTGGTATCGGCGAGCACACCAACGGACCCGTCACCATGCACCAATTCCCCGGTGCGCACCACGGCCACGAGGCCGGCGGACAGCGGTATGCGGGTCTGCGAAACCGGTGCGGCATCACGGAGTGCGCCATCCGCGAGTAGCGACGCGCCCCCGGCATCATGCAGCGCCAGCAACCCTCCGGGAAGCACGGTCCCCGAGTCCGCCAACAGCAGCACGCGCCGTGGCGCCGTAGCGCGTCCACTGTACAGGCGCGCGGTGGGCTGCTGCCATCCATCGTGCAGCACGGACTGATCGTTGAGCTGATCGGCAGCGGCCCAGGTACCGATGCGGCGCGTGCGCTCGACCGGGCCTGTTGCCGTACCGACCAACAGCGCCGCCGTCAGGCCGGTCCGTGTGAGGAACGCGTCAAGTCGCGCGGCTCGCGCGGCGGGATCGCGGACCGCGCTCCCTCGCAAATCAAGCAGGACACGCGACGTCAATCGCTCCACCACCGAACCGACCAGCACCGAATCGGCGGCATCGAGCGCCGCCGTGGTTGGAATGCGCACAGCCACGATACTGTCGTCGGTGAACTCCGTCGTGATGGCCACCGACGCCGCGTCTGCCACACTCGACGATTCGAGTCGGGTCGCCGGGTCACGCAGCAACGCCAGCATCCGTCGGTAGGCGGACGACAACGCGTCATCGCTGGGCGCCGACCGCACGCGCAGGGCGGCGATGATCAGCGCCGAGTCCCAGGGGACGCCGCGCGTGGCGACGGCGGGATGATGCAATGACACGGTGTGCCACAGGTGCGCCAGGCGTACGAGTCGCGCTACCCCAGCCGAATCCGACGGCGCTGGGTCAGGCTCGGGGTCCGGTGGTTCGGCGACGATCGGCTCGACCGCGACCGGCGGTGCAACGGCTGCCGTCGGTGTCGAACCACGCGTGCGGACCGTCGCGCGACCCGGCTCGGCCGCAGGCGGGGTCGCAGACGGGTCGCGTGGACTGAGCGCGAAGAAGCCACGGCAGCCGCCGGTCATGAGCAGCGCACCGATCGCGCCGGCGATCAGCACGCTGGGAACTCGTCGACCGTGGTCTCGCAGCATATTGCCTGTGGGCGTCGCCGTCATGCGGCAAAGATACGCCGCTGCACGACCGATTCACACGCCGGAACCGCCATCGTCATGACCGAACGACTTTATTACACCGACGCCACCACCGTCCAATTCACCGCCACCGTCGTGGCTTCTGACCGTGCGCAGCGTCGGGTGGTCCTGGACCGCACCGCCTTCTATCCCACCTCGGGCGGACAGCTGCACGACCTTGGCCAGCTTGGCGGCGTCGCCGTCGTTGACGTCGTCGACGAGGATGACACCATCGTACACGTGTTGGCCGAGCCGCTGCCGCAGGGCCTCGGTGAGCTGGTCGAAGGTCATGTTGATGCTGCGCGTCGGTTCCACCACATGCAGCAGCACACGGGCCAGCATCTGCTGTCGGCGGTGCTGGCCGATGGATACGGGTGGCCGACGGTCAGCGTGCATTTCGGTGACGCGACCAACACGGTCGATGTCGCGGCGGCCAGCGTGTCGGTGGAGCAGCTCGTGGAGATCGAACAGCGCGTGAATCGATTGGCGGCGGAGGATCGCGCCGTAACCGTGTCCTTCGAAGACGCCGCCCGCGCGACCGGCCTCCGAAAGCCCAGCGACCGCGACGGCACGCTGCGGATCGTCACCATCGACGGGCTCGATCGCAGTGCCTGCGGAGGCACCCATGTGTCCAGCACCGGCGCGATTGGCGCGATCCTCTTGCGCCGCATGGAACGTACGAAGGGCAATACGCGCATCGAGTTCGTGTGCGGGCTGCGCGCGGTGGCACGTGCCCGAAGCGACGCCACCCTGCTCACCAATGCGGCGCGACTCTTCACCACGTCGCCCGAAGAGTTGTCATCGTTGATCGAGGCCAGTCAGGCGCGCCTCGCCGACCTCGAGCGGGAGCGCAAACGACTCGTGACCCGACTGGCCGAGCACGAGGCGCGGACGCTGTGGAGTACCGCAGCGATCGACACAAACGGCCTGCGGTGGGTTTCGCTGGAGGCGGTGAGCGGGCCGGTGCAGGAGTCGGAGCCGATGGTACGTGCGTTGCTGGCGCTGGGGCCGTGTGTGGTGCTGGCCAACAGTCCGTCGACCAAAGGACTCCTGCTGGGGGCGTCGGAGTCGAGCGGCATCGATGCCGGCCAGACGCTGCGGGCGGCGTTGCAGCCCCTGGGTGGTCGCGGTGGCGGCTCACCGCGACTCGCGCAAGGCGCACTTCCGGATATGTTGATGCTTGCCGATGTGCGCCGCGCCTGCGGCTTCCCACCTCCTGCCATCTGACGTCGGCACCGGACCCGCCACATCCCCAAGGGGAGAGGTCGACGATGCGCCCGTGCGTCACCGCCTGTGCATTGCTGTTCGGTACCACGCTGCTGGCCCACGAACCGCTGGCCGCGCAAACCACGTTTGGCGTGCTGCTCGGCGGCAATGCTGCGCGACTGGCCGGTGTTGATGCCTCATCCGTCGACCTCTTTAATGGTACGTCGGAGATCAAGAACCGACTTGGCTTTCAGGCCGGCCTTTACATGAACAAGCGCTTCGGCTCCATGTGGTCGCTACAGCCCGAAATTCACTACACGCAGAAGGGCACGACGCTGGACTTCGGCGGGACGGGGCAGGCGGCCGGCGATTTGGGGTTCAACTTCGGATACGCCGAAGTGCCCGTGCTCCTGCGCGCCGACTTTGGCGGCGAAGGACTGCATCCATTCATTGTGGCCGGCCCGTCGGTCGCGATGCGGTTGTCCTGCAATGCCTCGCTCGCTGCGCCGGGCGCCAAGTTGGAGGTGGATTGCGAAGATTTCGATGACAACGGTACGACGCGCGACCCGTTCAAGAAATCGGACATCGGCGGGACGGTCGGCGTCGGACTCTCGGGCCGTCTGCTGGGGCGGGCGATGAACGCCCAGGTGCGCTATGGCCGAGGCTTCGCAAACATCCTTTCCGATGACGCGAGCGGCGCATCAGATTCTCAGAAGCCCAAGAACAGCGTGATCTCGGTCGTCTTCGGCCTCGGCCGATAAGCCACCCTCACTTCTTTGCCATCATGCTTGACTCCCGACCCGCGTCAGACGAATACGCACCGTTCTCGGCCGGCTACATCGAGCGCACCGCGCAGGCACTCGAGGCCTCCGCCGACGGACAGCTGCTGACGCTGTTGGACGGCCAGATAGGCGCCCTGCGAACGCTGTTGGTCGGTGTCGACGAGGAGACGTTCCATCGCGGCTATGCACCAGGCAAGTGGACGCTGGCCGAGTCCCTGCTCCACGTGGCCGACGTCGAACGCGTTTTTGCCTATCGATTGCTCCGGATTGCGCGCGGCGACACCACGCCACTCCCTCCATTCGATCACGACGCCTGGGTGCCACTCAGCGGCGCGTCTTCCCTGACGATTGCGGGCATCCTGACCGAACTCGACGCGGTCCGCACCGCGAACATGGTGCTGATCCGGTCACTCGACGACGCGGCCATTGCACGTATCGGAACCGCCAGTGGCAAGCCGGTCTCGGTGCGTGCCTTGGCATGGATGATCGCGGGTCACTTCGATCATCATCTCGAACTGACGCGTACACGGT
>CAZMGX010000024.1:0-1494 GCA_964565915.1 uncultured Gemmatimonas sp. | reverse complement strand
ACCTCGGCGGGGACTGACGGCAGTATTTTTCAGGTCTGCGGGCGTCCACCCTCACAGGGCGCCCGCATTGACCGTTCCGCTCGGAGCCTCCGTGTCTGTTGCGCCAATAGCTGCACCGTCCGCCGATCCCGCGATCACGCGTCTCGCGATCGATACCGTTCGTACGCTGGCCATGGACGCGGTGCAGGCCGCCGAGTCGGGCCACCCCGGCACGCCGATGGCGCTCGCGCCGCTCGCGTATGCGCTCTATACGCGCCACCTGCGTCATGACCCCACGTCGCCACACTGGGTGGATCGTGATCGCTTCGTGTTGTCGGTCGGCCACGCGTCGATGCTGTTGTATGGCACGTTGCACATGGCGGGCTACGACCTGCCGCTCAGCGAGATCCGCAACTTCCGCCAGTGGGGCAGCAAGACACCCGGCCACCCCGAGGTGCATCACACCGTCGGCGTGGAAACAACGACCGGTCCGCTGGGTCAGGGCGTCGCGAATGCGGTGGGTTTTGCGGTCGCCGAAGCGCACCTCGCGGCCACGTTCAATCGCGACGGGTTCAAGGTCGTCGATCACTACACGTACTTCATCGCCGGTGATGGCTGCCTCATGGAGGGCGTCTCACATGAAGCGGCGTCGTATGCCGGCCACTTCGGGCTAGGCAAGCTGATCGGATTCTTCGACGACAATCGCATCACGATCGACGGCAGCACGGATCTCTCGTGCACCGACGACGCCGCGAAGCGTTTTGAAGCCTACGGCTGGCAGGTGCTGCATGTGGCCGACGTGAACGACCTCGAGGCCATTGACGCGGCGATTGCGGCGGCGAAGTCGGATGCAGCGCGGCCGTCCATGATCATCACGCGCACGCACATCGGCTTCGGCTCTCCCAATCGGCAGGACACGGCCAAGGCGCACGGCGAGCCGTTGGGGAAAGACGAGATCGCGCTCACGAAGGCCGCGTACGGCTGGACCTATCCGGACGCGTTCACGGTGCCCGACGAGGCGCGGGCGCATTGGAGTGAGCAGGTGGCCGAACGCGCGGCGTCCCATGCGGAATGGAAGTCGTTGTGGTCTTCGTATGCGACTGCGCATCCGGAACTGGCCGCCGAGTTCGAGCGGCGCATGCGAGGTGAACTGCGTGCTGAAGCCGCAACGGCGTTTCCGTCGTTCGATGCGAAAAGCGGCAATGTGGCAAGTCGCGCGTCGAGTGGTGTGGTGATCAACGCCATCGCCCCGGCGATTCCCGAATTGATCGGCGGTTCGGCCGACCTGTCGGGCTCCAACCTGACCGTCGTGAAGGGTGCGGCGCTGTTTGGGGCGAAGACGCCGGAAGGGCGCAACTTCCATTTCGGCATTCGTGAACACGGCATGGGCGCGATCATGAACGGCATGTCGCTGCATGGCGGCGTGATTCCGTACGGGGGCACGTTCCTGGTGTTCGCCGATTACATGCGACCGGCCATCCGTCTCGCGGCGCTGATGGGTACCCAGGCGATCTA
>CAZMGX010000023.1:12176-25748 GCA_964565915.1 uncultured Gemmatimonas sp. | reverse complement strand
GTCGTGGGGTCGGCAGTCCTATCGAAACAACACGACCAAGAGGACCACCACAGCGATCGCAACCAGACCGGCCACGAGTCCGCGTCGGTCAGGACGCGATGTCGGCGAGTCGCCTGGGGGCGCCGCGAGCGGCGGCTGCGGAACGCTCGCGGTAGGCGTCTCGCGAACGGCCCGAATCACCACCGGCGTATTGCTCTGTGGCGTCGAAGCCGTGTCCACCGGGGTGCGTCGGGCGACCGTCGTGCTGTGCGCCCCGCCAAACGCGACCCCGACCTCCGCCAATGTCGGCCAACGATCCTCGGGTGCCTTGGCCAGCATACGCTGCACCAGTGTCTCCACGGCATCGGGCAACTCGGGGCGGATACTCTGCAACCGGGGCGGCGGCTGCGTCATGTGCCCGAAAGTTGTCGCACCAAGGTCGCCGACAAACGGCAGGCGTCCCGTCAGCAGCTCGAACGCCATCACCCCAAGCGCGTACTGGTCGGTGGCCGGCGACACGCGCTCACCTGCCCGTTGCTCGGGACTCATGTAGTCCACCGTGCCCAGCACGAACCCCGTCTTGGTCGGCGTCGAGCCATCGTCGCGGCGGGCGATGCCGAAGTCCGTCACGATCGCCCGACCATCCCGGTCCATGAGGACGTTGGCGGGCTTCACGTCGCGATGAACGACGCCGCGATCGTGCGCGTGCTGCAGCCCGGCGGCGACCTGCGACAGGATGCGCCCGGCCTCCTCGATCGGCAGCCGCCCCCGCTGCTGCAGCACGACATCGAGGCTCGGCCCGTCGACATACGGCATGACGATGGCACTCGTGCCGTGATGACTGCGCACCGACATCACGCGCACGACATGCGGATGATCCAGCGAGGCCACGGTGCGGCCTTCACGCAGGAATCGCTCGACCACCGACACATCCACGATCGCCTCCGGCAACAACATCTTGACGGCGACCCGTCGTTGCAGCGCGGAATCGAAAGCGAGGAAGACGACCGCCATACCGCCGCGCCCGAGCTCACGCTCCACCAGCAATTCCGAACCAAACAGGGCCTGTAGCTGGGCCTGAAGTCGGTGCGAGTCGTCGCGGGACATCCCGAGAACTTCGGCTCGTTCTGCCGATGGCACAAGCCGCGGGTACTGTGACACATTTCGCGTTCGCCGGACCCGTGCACCATCCGGCGCCACCAATCCCCTTGCTCGCCTCATCATGAAACTCGAACGCCTGCTCCGCGGCAAACATCTGGACGTCTGGGAGGCGTTTGCCTCCGAGATCGGTGGGTCGTGGAACTCGCCGGGGATGGGCGACGCGCCGCGTATCGAAGTCGCGCACGCGCGGGGGCCTTTGGTCATCGAAGGACATGTGACCATGGTGATGGTCGGCAAGGTGCTCGTGCCCGTCGTCTCCACCAAGTTCGCGGCGATGCTTCCCGCAACGCGTGCGCAGCGATTCTCCGTGTCGCGCGCCTCGTTTGCCTCCGCCGTCGCCGACTGGTTCGGCGCCCTCGACATTCACGTCGACGACGAGGCCTTCGACAAGGCCTTCGTGCTGAAGGGTGAGACACCGGACCTCGTGCGTGCGCTCTTCGCCAGCGCCCCACTGCGTGAACGCTACTTGCGCGACTTCGAGGGCCAGCTGCATCGTCACGATGACGGCTCGATCTTCGGCGATCCGACCCCCGACATCGATCCCTTCGAGTTGTCGGTACCGGGCTACGTCGACACCCCCGAGCGCATGCGCGCGCTGTGGGCTCTGTTCGTGGAGACGCTCGAGCGGTTGCCGGACGGCGCGATTCGTGTCCCCTAGTTCGCGGATTGCCACCCTGCCCTTCCAGCTGACGACGGACCACGAGGTCATCGGCAGCGGGACAATCACGTCCACGGAAGAACGTCGCCACGGAGTCGTGCGCCTCGAGCGCGACACCCTCGTGGTGCAGTGGCGTGTGGAGCGCGAGGTGCAGCGCATCGGTCCAGAGATCCGTACCGACGTGGAGCGCGCGGGCATGCGCGATGTGCCGGTGCCCGTACGTCTGCTCGGTGATGCGCGGGTTCGCACGCGCGGCCGATGGTGGTGGCGCAAGACCGAACTCGTGTTGACCGCGCGCAATCTGGTGGCCTTCGATCGACTGGCCGGCGACGACGGCTTCACCTTCGATCATCCCGCCGAGTTGGTGCTGCCGGTGCGGCCCGCCGACATCGACCTGGCAAATGAGTTTGCATCGGAGGTGGAGCTCGCGATCGCCGAACTCGCGCTCGCAGATGTCGAAAGTGAGGCGGCACTGCCCGCTCCGCCGTCTACCGCTCGCGTTCAGGGGGCAGCCGCTCAAACGGCAATCGCCGCATCCTCGGAAGCCCCAGATCGAACCCCGTGACGCGACCAGTCGAGTCGCGTCGCACGGAAATGCGCCAGGCCTGCGACGGCACCCGAAAAGCATCGCGCGCAGTGGCGATGAGGTCGTCCTGCAGGATCCCACCGCGCCGCGCGACCAGACGATCGCCACGTTGCTGCAGTTCGATCACCGCATTCGCCTCGTCGCTGCGATAGCGGCCCGCGTACTCGCCGAGTTCGGCAGGCGTCGGCAGGATCGGTGGTGTTGACGGCCTCACAAACGGTGCGCGCGGTGCCGACGCCATCGTCGAGGGAGGTGCAACGCGCGCCAACCGCGCCATCAGCTCGGGACCGAGCTCCTCGGTATTCACCCCACTGCCATTGCACAGGATACTGAGTGCCAGTCGTCGACGCGGCAATCGTCCGGCCCACGCCACGTACCCGCCGGTCCATCCAGCATGGTACACCAGGCGTTCACCGGCCAACGTCTCGACCTGCAATCCCATCGCATAGGCCGTCGCCCGTCCGGACCGCAACACACCGACCCGTTCCATCGCCTCCGTGAAGCCTGGACCGCCCACCTGCTGGGTCTCGAAGTTGCGCAGCCACTTCATCAGGTCTGGCGCCGTCGTCAACAGGCCACCGGGGCCAACCACTGTCTCGAATGGCATGTCGAGCTTGTAGCGACCCGAATCCGTTGGCGTCCATGCCAACGCCCGGTGGCGGACCACCTCGGTGAGCGAATCGCGCCAGAGTGTCTGACGCATTCCGAGCGGCGCGAAGATCGCGCGCTGCGTGAACGCCCGCAGCGTTTCACCGGACACCCGCTCGACCAGGATGGCCGCCAGCGCATAGTTGGTGTTGCTGTAACTGTACTCCGTGCCAGACGGAAAATTCAGTGCGCGTTGATTCGCAAACAGCGCGAGGGCATCGTGCAGCGTGTACGCCGCCGTGCCGCTCGGCCACCGGCTCATCTCCACCAGATCTCGCCAGTCGCGCCAACCGCTTTGGTGCGTGAGCACCTCCCGCACCGTCGTGCCGCCGAAGTCGGGCAGCTTCGGGATCCAGCGACGGATATCATCGTCCAGCGACAGCCTGCCCGATCGCGCCAGCAACACCACGGCGGCGGCGGCGAACTGCTTGGACACCGACCCGGCCTCGAACACCGTGAGCGAGTCGTTTCGGCCGCCGCGCTCGAGATCGCGAAGCCCGAAGCTCGTCAGCCAACGACGACGGCCGGCCGAGTCGAAGGCGATGACGCATCCCGGCCCGGTCGCGGCGCGCATATCGGCGAAGAGGCTATCCACGAACTTTGGTGCCTGGGCCGGTGCAATCGATGGCATCAGTCCGAGCACGAGGACTGTCAGAATGGCGCGTGCGAAGCGGAGAAGCATTTTGTGTCCCTGGCGGTTGAGGTGAACGCGCAGGGTACGAACGGTGGGTTACTCCGTCGCCTCGATACGTGCCAACGGTGTGGATGGCGGAATTTGAGCCGTCGATTGCTGATCGCCGCGGCGGCGGACATCCGTTGGCGTCGTGCCCGTGTGCCGCTTGAACGCCCGGTTGAACGAGGCCTTGTTGGAGAAGCCCGCCTCGAGCGCCACCCGCAGTACGTCCGGTGCGTCAGGTTGGCAGAGACGCTCGGCGACCTCATTCACGCGCAGTCGATTGATGAACACATTGAAGGACTCTCCGAGACCCTCATTCAGGGTGCGCGACAGCGTTCGGGGCGACGTATTCAGCAGCGTCGAAAGTTTGGCGAGCGTCAACAGCGGGTCGCGGTGCCATCCGTTGGTGAGTACCCGCGTTCGCCACGCTTCGGCCTGCGTCGCGTAGTCTTTTGCCGCGCTCGATGAGGTCGCCACCGGCTCCGCTGTCTCGCGGACGAGCACCGTGCCCATGGGAATCGCATAGCGCCCATACCGGTATCCGAGCAGCCCAAGCAGATAGGTCGTGCCCGCCAGGGCGACGATGATGGGGAGTCGGGCAAAATAGTCCAGCGGAAATGCGAGGTGGTGCACGAACGTCATCACGACGCCGAGGACACCCGTTCCAGCGATGCCAAGCAGCATGATGCGGAGCCAACCGAGGCGACTCTCTTCGCGATTGCTGACATTCTGGTCCAGCCAGTGCTGCCACCGCTCGTATCCACGCCACGCGGCCAGGCTGTACGCGCCGAGCGAAGCCAGCACGAGCACCGTGCCTACCGGCTCGACGACCTGCAGATGTGTCCCGCTGTACCACGCCCATTTGGTATCCAGCGGCAGCAGAAAGCAGATGAGCTGATAGGCGACTTGCAGCGCCACCGGCGCAAAGTGCCAGCGCGCTGGTGCGGGTGCTCCCGAGGACAGCGTGGAAACGTATGCCCACAACAGCGGCCCCCAGGCGAGCGTCAGGTCGAACGGCGCGAAGGTGAGCGCGGGATGGCGGTCGTAGAGTCCCGCATAGCCCAGCACATACGGCGCCGTCCGCAGCGCCATGCTGCCGATCAGCGCCGCCAGCCACGGCGAGCCACGATGACAACCACTCGGCAGCAGCACGAGCGTCGCAAGCAGCACGCCGTTGGCGGCGGCCACCAACAGGAGGACAGAGTATGGGCCGAAGAGCATAGGCGTCGTTCGTAAACGTAGCGACACGATCGCGTAGTAGATTCGCTGGCATGCTCACCCTCGCCCAACTGCAGGCCCGTGCCAACACCTGCCTGCCCGCGCACCTCGGCATCCGCATCACGCACGCCGCCCCCGGCGAACTGCACGCCGAGTTCGACGTGCGCCCCGAGATCATGGCTGTCAACGGATTCCTGCACGCCGGCTCGGTCGTGAGCCTGGCCGACACGGCGGCCGGCTTCGGCTGCATCAACAATCTGCCAGACGGGGCCGCCAACTTCACCACGGTCGAACTCAAGACGAACCATGTCGGAACCGCGCGCGACGGGCTCGTGACCTGTGAGGCGCGACTGGTGCATGCCGGACGCACCACACAGGTGTGGGATGCCACGGTGACGCATGCCGGGACCGGCAAGGTGATCGCGCACTACCGCTGCACGCAGCTGATCATCTACCCGCAGACATAGCGCGTCGCGTCGAGCCTCGAAAACACGGCGGGCACGGTGGGTCGCTTGACATATTCCGTTATGGGAATAGTTTTTCCTCATGCCACGCGCCGCCACCACGTCCGACCCATTCAACGCCATCGCCGAGCCCCGGCGCCGGGACATTCTCGAGCTCCTTGCCGCCCGCGAACGACCCGTGGGTGACATCGTGGATGAACTGGATCTCGCGCAGCCGTCGGTCTCCAAGCACCTGCGCGTACTGCTCGACGTCGGCCTCGTCGAGGTGCGACGCGAAGGCCGGCAGGCTTTCTATCGCACCAACGCCGAGCAGATCCGCACCGTGCACGACTGGACGCGCCGCTTCGAGCGGCACTGGCAGCGACAACTGCTGCGCATCAAGGAACGCGCGGAACGTGCCACCCCCAAGCCCGCGCCAAAAACCACCCCCACCGGTCCCCGCAGGGACTGACCCCCACCTGGAGCCGCTCATGGTTCGTCTGGACACCTCGGCCGCGCTGGCCGACTACACACTCGACCTCACGGAAGAGATTCGCGTGCACGCCTCGCTCGCCGACACGTTCGCGGCGCTGCTGATCGAACTGGGCCCCGAGAATCGGGGCATGGGCGAGCAGCCGATGCCGATGGTGCTCGAGGCACGCCCCGGCGGCCGCTGGTTCCGCGACCTCGGCGACAACAACGGCCACTGCTGGGGACACGTGCAGGCCATCCGCCAGCCCACGCTGCTCGAAATCAGCGGCCCACTGATGATGTCCTTCGCGGTCGCGTCGAATGTACAGTACCGCCTGAAAGCCGATGGTGACGACACCGTAATTACCGTGCGCCACACGGCGCTGGGCCTTTTCCCCGACGGCTTCAAGGAACCATTGACGCAGGGTTGGCACGCCATCTTCCAACGCGTTGCGGCGCGTCTCGCTTCCTGACTCGAACCGGAAACCACGATCATGTCGACCATGAGCCTCGCCACAAGTCTGTTGCAGGAACTCGAGATGGAAGCGGCCACCACACGCCGCGTCCTCGAGCGCATCCCGGATGACCACCTGTCGTGGCGACCGGCCGCGAAGTCACGCACGCTTGGTGAATTGGCGCATCACATTGCCGTCAATCCGGGCTCCGTATGCGCCATGGCCGCGCAAAACCCCGCGGGACCACCCGACTTCAAGCAGGCGGATCCGGTGCCCGCGACAGTCGCGGAGGTGCTGGCCACGCTGGACGCCAGCATGGCACAAGCGCGCCAACTGTTGGGCGCGATGTCCGATAGTGATCTGTTGGAAACGTGGCGCATGAGCGTCGGCGGTCACGACGTCATGGTCATGCCGCGCATGGCTTTGATGCGCGCGGTGCTGCTGAACCACTGGTATCACCACCGGGGCCAGCTGTCCGTGTATCTCCGTCAGGTCGGCGCCACCGTGCCGTCGATCTATGGGCCAAGCGCGGACGAGAACCCGTTCAGGCCGGCGTAGTCCGTACGGATCGGCAGCGGTCACACGGCCGGGTCGACGAACGAGTCGCGCGAACGGTGGGCATACTTTACGCCGCCTGTTCGCGCGGCAACGACGCCTCCACCAGCGCACGGCCCGCCTCTTCAGCATCCAATGGACGTGCGAACAGATACCCCTGCCCGTAACCGCAACCCATTTCGGCCAGCAGGCGCTGCTGATCCGGATGCTCGATCCCCTCGGCAACGCAGCGCAATGACAATGAGTCGGCGAGGCCCATGATCACGCGCACGAAGGCGGCGTCCCTCGACGATTTCGTCATCCGGTCGATGAAGCTCTTGTCGAGCTTGAGAATGTCGACCGGGAGCACCTGCAGGTAGCTCAGCGAGCTGTACCCCGTGCCGAAGTCGTCGATCGCCACGCGCACACCAAGCTCCCGCAAGGCGTGCAGTTTCTCGATGGCGGAGTTCGCCTCACTCAGAACCACACTCTCGGTAAGCTCAAGCACCAGCGCTCGCGGATCGAGTCCCGAAGTGGCCAGCGCATTGCGCACATCAGCGATCAACGTGGGGTGCTGCATTTGACGCCCGGACACGTTCACGCTGATACTGAACGGTGGTGGTGCGCCGTCCAGGCGAGGGGCGCGTGACTGCCACTGCGCACCCTGACGGCAGGCCTCATGCAGAATCCACCGACCGATCGGGACGATCAGGCCGGTCTGCTCGGCCAAGGGAATGAACTGGGCCGGCGATACGGTCCCATGCCCCGCTCGATCCCAACGCAGCAGGCACTCGGCACCCACCGGCTTGCCGGTCCGCAGGTCCACGATCATCTGAAAGACGGCGCGCAGTTCGTTCGATTCCACGGCCTGTCGCAGGTCGGTCTCCAGCGACAGCATGTGCAGCACGTTCTCATGCATGGCGGCGGTGAAGACGTCGAACTTGCTTTTGCCATTGTGTTTCGCGCGATACATCGCCATGTCGGCGTTGCGGATCAACGAATCCACCGTGTCGTCTGCACTGGCGTACGCGATCCCGATGCTGGTGCTCACGACTACATCGGCTCCGTCCACGACGATCGGTCGCTTGAGGGATGCCAGGATGCGGTTGGCCGCGATATCGGCGAATACGGCGTTGTCGACACCATCCAACACCAGCGCGAACTCGTCGCCGCCCAGGCGTGCCACGACGTCACAGCCTCGCGTGGCACTCAGCAGTCGGCGTGAGACTTCGCACAGCAGCTGGTCGCCAGCCGCATGCCCGTGGACGTCGTTCACCCGCTTGAACTCGTCGAGGTCGAGCAACAACACGGCGACCGACCCGGGAACCCGCATCCGCGCCAGGGCGGCCTGCAGCCGATCCTGAAGACGAGCACGGTTGGCCAGCCCCGTCAGGGTATCGTGATTGGCCCGCCATGCGACGTCGCGTTCCATCTGCCGGCGTTCGGTCACGTCCTGCAACATGCCAACCACGCCGTTGTTCAGGCGCGAGATCGTCAGGTCGCAGATCACCGGGTGTCCGTCGCGATGGATGAACGTCTTTTCGACCTGGACCTTGTTGACCTTGCCGGCCTGAAGTGCGCGCACGGGCTCTCGGGTGACCGCCGCTTCCTCCGCCGGCGACAGATCGGCGGCACGACGCTGCGACAACTCCTCTTCCGAGTAGCCCGTGATCTGTTGAAACGCCGGGTTCGAATCGATGAACCGGCCATCGGCGTCGAGCACGGCAATGCCAATGGCGGTGTGATCGAAGATGGCGCGAAACCGCGACTCACTGGCGTGCTGTGCGTCGGCCGCGGCGCGCACGCGGGTCGACATCGTCGAGAATTCCTGGACCAGCGCACTCACTTCGTGCGGCGCATTGCGGCGTGTGAGCGTCAGCGTCGCGTGGGGCGCCTTCACGTCGAATGACCGCAGCGCGGCGATGAGTTCATCCAGCGGACGGGTGACATCGCCGGCCAGCCGCAGGGCAAGTCCCACGGCCACGACACCCGCCAGTCCCAAGCCGAGGAGAATCGTCACCAGGTACGTTCGCCCTTCCTCACGCGCCAACTGCTGCGGCTGCGCGACGACCACCCGCCAGCCGTTCCGGCTCGTCTCGGCGACGGCGCCCAGCATCGTGACCCCGTCCGCGGCATCCGCGAAGGTGATCGGATCGGTCCCCGTCGTGCGCGACACGGCGGCGCCCAACGAAGTGCCGCGGATGTCTTGCAGCAGACTGAACCCGGACGCCTTCGACGCGTAGACGACCCGTCCGGTCTTGTCCACGATCACCAGCCGCCCGGAGGCGGCCACCAGTGCACCGCGGGCGAAGGTCTCGAACCGCTGCAGGTCCAGCGAGCCTTCAAGAACACCCTTCGGCTGCCCGTTGCGATCGCGAATCGGTGCCGAGATGGCAACAATCACGTCGGTGCCGACGCCGCGTCCGCGGAAGACGTCGGAGAGGAAGGGCGCGTTGGTCGACATCGCCGCTTGGAAGTACGCCCGATCTGCAATGGAGCGTCGCGTCGCCGCAGCGGTCGCTTGTGGGTTTCGCGGCACGTACGCCGCGATGATCTGTCCGGTCGAATCTGCCACCAGCAGACTCAGAAAGTCGCCGAACGACGCGCTGATGTCGGTCAGCCGCGGCGAAAAATCCGTCTTGGCCTGCATGGCGCCGACCGACGCCGACGCCACCAGTGAGATGGCACGCTGGTGACTCTCGAGGTACTCGTCAACGCGCTCGGCGACGGTCTGGGCTTCGACGGCCAGTAGGCGCGCAGCCGCCGCGTCGGCCCGCGTCACCAGACGTGAGCCGCCGATGATGGCGAATACCAGCAACGGGATGGACACCACGGCCACAAAGCCCATGAGGAGCTGAGTGCGCAGCTTCCGTCCCGTCTGTCTCCTGTCTGTCACGTGGCCTTTTGCGAAACGCCGAGTTTCCCTGCCTGAGCGATGGCACGGGGCACGCGATCACCGCCGACGACCCCTCGCCGGGCCAGGCCGGAATCCGTCCCCCGTGAGACGTATTCCTTGGTGGTATCGACCCGGGCGAGATGTTTCTTGAACCCGGAGGCCCCCGTCCGATCGCGTATTCTGCTGGGAGGCGCGCGTGTCGCGAGCGGTGATTGACGTGGTGTTCATGGGGCGAGATCATCGGACAGCCTGCCCCTCTCACGTGACCCATGTCGACTGATTCCACCATCCGATGGCTGTACGAAGCCGACCCAGCCCTTCGCTGGCAGGTGATGCGGGATTTGTCCGATGCGCCCGAAGCGGCGTGGCGGGAGGTACGTCGAACCGTCGAGACCGAGGGCTGGGGCGCTCGGCTGCTGGCCTGTCAGGGCGAAGACGGGCTCTGGGCCGGCGTGGCCTTTGTGCCGCACGGGTTCGACTGGGCCACGATCCGAACGGCTGGCCAACCGTGGACGGCGACATGCTGGGCGCTGGATCAACTGCGCGAGTTCGGCCTGGACCCGGCGTCGCCGTCCTCGCAGCGCACCGTGGCTCTGGTGGCCAAGCACGGTCGCTGGGATCACGACGGCCAGCCCTATTGGCAGGGGGAGGTGGAGGAGTGTATCAACGGTCGTACCGTCGCCACTGGCGCGTACTTCGGCGTGGACGTTGCGCCGATCGTGGATCGTCTGCTGAGTGAACGACAGCCGGACGGCGGGTGGAACTGTGAGCGCTGCAACGGCTCGGTGCGCTCGTCGTTCCACACCACCATCAATGTGCTGGAAGGATTGCTGGCCTTCGAACAAGCGACCGGCGGCAGCGACGCCGTGACGGCAGCGCGTCATTCGGGCGAAGAATTTCTGCTCTCACGCGGGCTTTTCCGTCGCGGCACGAACGGCGAGGTGGTCGACCCGAAGTATCTCTCGTTCCTGTACCCGCACCGATGGCGCTACGATGTGCTGCGGGCGCTGGATTACTTCCGCGCCCGAGCGCTCTTCGCTGGCGCATCACCGGATCTGCGCCTCGGCGAGGCAATCGCGATCCTGCGCGGAAAGCAGCAGGCCGATGGCAGGTGGCTGCTCGATTGGCAGTTGCCGGGCCGGGCATGGTTTCATCTGAATGACGGCCCCGGGCACCCCTCGGCGTGGATCACGCTCAAGGCACTCCGCATTCTGCGCTGGTGGGAGGCCGGGGCGGTCGGCTAGTCGCCGACTGGGGTTCGGGGCAAGACCGGCCTGCCTTCCCTTCCCCGGAACCTGCCCGGATGACACCCGGGCGCTGGCACCAGTCTCGCATGAGAGTCTGTCGGAGCGACGCTACTCACGCTGGCCACTCGGATGGAGCGACACATGGTTCCCTCACTGCAGACGTTCTTCGGGCTTACGCTGCCGTTATCGGATGCCCCCATTGCCCCGGCAATGGCGCGTGCCCTCGTCAAGCGCATCAAGGACGCCGCAGCGCTGCTGCAGGAGGACGACGTGCCCGTGGCGCAGGCCGCCACGCTCCGCCGTGACGCGGAGCGCTATCTGGCCCTCCGGCGCGCTCGCAGCCTACGCTTGCCGCCGCGATTTGAGCTCGGGTGTGATGACGCGGCGCATACGCTGATGCGACTGACGGCCAATACGCCGCCGACGCTTCACGCATCCGAACGGCTGGTCGCGTAGCCTTCGTAGATGTTGCCCGACGCCGGGAGCGAAGAAACGGCTAGCAGCTCGGCGCTCAGCGTTTCGCCGGCGGCCCCGACGGATGCTTGTCGCACACCGGCGGCTGCTCGGCGCTCCACGCCATGGCAGCGATGCGCCACTGGCCCGCGGTTTTCACCAGCGTGAAGACATCGGCGCCACAGTGTGACCAGCTGCCGTCCCGGTAGAGATCGTAGGGCATCCATACCATGGCGACGCCGCCGTTGACCAGCGCCTGTGGTTGGAATCCACGCTCCACAATCCCGGTGAGCGATGCGGCGCGTTGCGATGCGCGTGTGCGCGCGCGATAGGTGGTGACACCGTCGCGCGTCGAGGTGGGAAACAGTACGGCCTCTGGCACCATGAGGTCCGTGAGGGCGATGACGTCGCCGCGCGTGATGGCGGCGAGCGCCGAATCCGCCACGGCGATGACCGCAGCGCGGGCGTCGGGCGCTTGTGCGGACGCGTCTCGACGCAGGCCGGCGAGCAGAACAACGGTGAGGACGATCCAGGTGCGTCGTGGCATGGTTTGGTGTGTGGGTGTCTGAGGCGAATGGGCCCTGTCGGCAATCATCAATGTCAGCAAACGTCAGGACGCTCCCGTCGAGTCGGCTTCGAGCATCCGATTGCACAGTTCCTGCACCCGTAGCACGGCGTCGGCGAGTGTTTCCTTGCCGTCGTGTTCGACCTCGACCAGCGCGACGAGACCCACCCACAGCGCGCGCAGTTGTGCCAGCTGTGCGTCCCGGCGGGCTATCGCGAGCGTGTGCTGCCCTTGGATCGTGCGGATCAACTCGAGTTGTCGGCGCACGGTGTCAGCCAACTCGCGGTGTTCGACGCTGTCGGTCTCGCCGCCATCCAGCAACGCCAAGCGCGTCGTCAGCCTGCCCGACTCGGACGGACTCGCGTCGCGAGCAAAGATGGCGATCTCGCCCTCGAGGCGTGCAATGGTCGCCGTCTGGTGTCGGACCGCGAGTAACGCGTGCCGGCCGACCATCGCGAGCGATTCCGGCAATCGACGAGCGAGTTTCTCCACGGCGCCAACGTAGTCCGTTAGGGCCACGGGATCGGCCGGTCGTGCGCTCCGAGCCGGCCCAGAGAGCAGGCGCGCGATCTGCGGCTCTTGCCAGAACGCCGACGGTGACGTGGAGGCAAAGAGAAACTGCATCGTCCGATCAAAGCCGAGGCCCTGACGCAACGCCCATCGCCACGCGATCAGCACGGCCACCGGCGTGCCAATCAGGAGCACCGCTGTGGCGACATTCCACGCGACCCGCGCCATCTCGCCCGTGCCATCCCCAGCGATGGCCGCGACCAGCAGCAACGCGAAGAACAGCGCGAAGGCGATGCGACCGGCCCGCGCGATGGGCGGTAACAAGGGCCATACATCCTTGCGGTGACGCAACGAGGCGGGCCACCACGTTCCCCACCACGTAGGTGGCCGAAGCACGAGGCGCAACAGCTGACGTGCCCGAGTGCCTCTTTCTCGCACGCGCCACACATGTAGCGCAGGGCCGATCGGCACGAGCAGCGCCACGATGATCAGCAGGAGTCGGCTGCCTGATGAACGTCCGGGGCTGAAGGCGAACGCCATCCACAGCACGGTCCACACCAGCGCGTAAGCCGCATACCCCGGAAGCTCGGCGATATCGGGCGGCAGCTCCGGTGCCAGCGCATCGCCGGTGTTGCGGAGGGCGTCACGCAAGGTGCCGGCATCGCGCCAGCGGGCGGCACGGTCCCGCTCGAGACACCGCATCACGACGTGGGCCAAGTCCGGCGACAGGCCCGGAACCGCGTTGAGCAATGGACTCGGCGCTTCCAGTTTGCGGCGCGACAGTACTTCTTCGGCACTGGTGCCGTCAAATGGCGCACGCCCGGACAGCATGGCATACGCCACCGCACCGAGAGAATAGAGGTCGCTGCGTCCGTCAACATCCGCGCCACTCTCCGCCTGTTCGGGGGACATGAACAACGGAGTCCCGACGAACGCGCCCGTCATGGTGAGCCCGTCGGTCGCGTCCTCGAACGTCGAGATGCCGAAGTCGGCGAGCCGCGGCTGACCCGTTGTCTGATCGAGCAGGATGTTGGCGGCGCAGTAGGGCAGGCTGACCTGGATGTTCTCGGAG
>CAZMGX010000023.1:0-12166 GCA_964565915.1 uncultured Gemmatimonas sp. | reverse complement strand
TTGATATCGCGGTGAATGACCCCGCGACGGTGCGCGTGATCGAGCGCGTCGGCGACCGCCAGCAGAATGTGATGCACCTCATCCGGTCGCAGTCGGCTCTCGTTCACGAGACGCTCGGCCAACGTCGGACCACGCACGTACTCCATCACGAAATACCACAGTCCGTCCACTTCCCCAAACGAATACAGGGGCACAATGCCCGGGTGCGACAGCTGCGCGGCGATGCGGGCCTCCCGACGGAATCGTTCGCGGCTTCCGGGCGTTCCCGCGCGATCCGGTCGCAGTACCTTGATGGCCACCGTGCGTCCGAGCGACCGCTCGTGTGCGAGATAGACCGCTCCCATCCCGCCGCTGCCGAGTGTCCCGAGGATATCGAACTGGCCCGCGAGCCCAGCCTGCAGTCGGTCGCGGAGCGGTACGTCGGACAGCGGATGGATCGGTCGCGCCGCCGCGCGAAGCCCCGCATCGACGATCACCTCGATGGGATCTTCCTCGGTGTTCGCCGCGTCGTAGGCGAGCAGAAGCGACGCCACCTCGGATTGCAGCTCCGGACGATCCCGGCATGCCTCGTCGAGGAACGCGCGACGCTGGTGCGCCGGCGTGCGCATCGCCTGCAGCAAGACCGCTTTCACTTCCTGCCACTGCTCGGGGTTCACGGCGATTGGAGCTCACGGCGCAGCCAGGCGCGAGCGATTGCCCACTCGGCCTTGACTGTAGTGGGCGAGACACCGGTGGCCTCTGCGGTCTCCTCGATGGTGAGGCCGCCGAAGTACCGAAGCTCCACGATGCGCGCTTGATCGGCATCCATCACCGCCAGCCGCTGTAATGCTTCATGCAACGCCAGGATTTCCAGTGAGGGATCGGGAGCGGGTGCGATTCCTTCGTCGAGCGTGAGGTAAGTGAGACCACCACCCCGCTTTTCCGCGAGACGCGATCGCGCGTGGTCCACCAGGATGCGCCGCATGAGCTGCGCGGACACGCCGAAGAAGTGCGCACGGTTGCGCCACACGACGCGTCGTTGATCGACAAGTCGAAGATAGGCTTCGTGCACCAGACCCGTCGCCTGGAGTGTCGACTCCATCGGTTCGAGTCGCATCGCGCGACGCGCCTGATGGTGAAGCTCATGGTAGACCGCGTCGAGAAGCCGCTCCGCCGCCGACTGGTCACCCGCGCTCCACGCGAGCAGCAGGTCGGTCACATCCGGCGAGGGTGGTATGGACTCTTGTGAATTCATCGATCTCGAAGCAGTCGGAAGCAGCCACGGACAGTCATTCCCTTCGATAGGGCATGTCGGATGAGACAATGTCAAGCGTTCGCACCGAATTCGACCATTCCATGCTCACTTTCCGCGTTTGATGTGCGGGGCGGCACAACGCTGTTCCCTGACATCCTCTTCTGTGGAGCAACACATGCGCACCATTCGAGCCATCACGGCGTCCGCGACCCTGCTGGCACTGTCCATCACCGCCTGCTCCTCCGGTGACATCGCGGCTCCCGTGGACGCTTCGCGTCAGAAGAGCGCCGCGTCCGCCGTCGTCGAACGGCCATGGAAAGCCGACTGCACGGTTGATGCACGCTTCACCAGCGGCACCACACTCACGATCGAAGGCACCTGCCAGATGGCACATCTGGGACGCACGACCGTCTTGATGTACCAGACGGTATCGGAGGCGCCTGGTGGCTTCGCGTACACCAATACCACCACGTACACGGCGGCGAACGGCGACGAGTTGCGCACCACCGGGGTCGGCATGGCGACGTTCACACCGACTGGGCTCTCACTTGCCGGCACCGAGACGGCGGCCGGCGGCAGCGGCCGGTTCGCCAATGCCAGCGGCTCGGCGACGCAAACGGGTGCCGTGCAGTTCGTCGATCCCTCGACTACCACCGGTAACTACAGCGCCGCCGGCCGATTGACCTACTAGCGGGATTCCGCAGACGATCTCGATCGGCGCACACGTTCCGACTGATTTCGTCCGCAATTCCGCGTTTGAGGCTGGGTCGGCATTGGGCCGTCCCAGCACCTCAAATCGGGGATGGCCGTATGCGTACGTGGCTCCGCGTGATGCTCAGTGGGTTGCTCGTCGTCATCGGTCCGGCAGGAAGGCCCATCGGAGCGCAGCAACTGGACCACCTCGCCATTCGGGACGTCGGCGCCGACGTCGGCCCAACGTGGGTGCTGCTGAGCGGGCTCGTCGGTGGCATCGCGGGATTTCGCGCGCTCGAGGCGGCGCTGACGCGCAACCATGGTCGCGTCGTCACCATCGATCCCTATCGCCTCTCCGTCGACTCGGCGGATGTCTCGTACGATGCAATGGCGCGACGTGTCGCCAATGCGCTCACCACGCTGGGCGTGCGACAGGCACGTGTGGTGGGACACGCGAATGGGGCGGGAGTCGCCCTCCGCGTGGCGGCGGTCTTTCCGCATCGCGTGGAGTCGCTGTATCTGCTGGACGCAGGCGCACTCTCGGCTAGCCGAGGCCGAGTGCTCGGCGGATCACTGCGCCTGATTCCGATGATCGTCTATGTACCGGGTGGGCGGGCGCTTCTCCGCCGGCGCTTCATCGCGGGGATCAGGGCAAACGCCGCTCGGCAGGAGTGGTTCGATGACGCCGCGCAGCGTGCCTACGTCGATCCGATCGTTGACGACATTGGACGGGCTGTCGCGCTGGTCACGCGGCTCGGCGACGCACGGGAACCACACACGCTCAACGACGTGGTCCTGCGCGTGCGCGCGTCAGTTACGGTGATTCTGGGTGACGCGCCGCATCCGTCGGTATCGGGCGCCGCCGAACTGGATGCGCTGGCTCCTCTGGGTGCACGACTACGGGTGGTGCGTCTGCCCGGTGTCGGCCACTTTCCTCACGAGGAAGCGACGGCGCGCGTAGCCGAAGAGCTCCTTGCGTCGCGTGATCCCGTGATCGGCGCGAGGGCGGACCGATGACCTGGGACGCAATCGTAGTCGGCAGCGGCTTTGGCGGGGCAATGGCGGCGCATGCGCTCGTCCATCAAGGGCTCCGCGTACTGATGCTCGAACGCGGTGGCTGGGTGGCACGAGGTCCGGAGAACTGGGGTGAGCGAGGCGCGGTGTTCGCGACTCCACACTTCAGCCGAGAGTCTTCGTATCGGGCCGACACCGGATGGCGGACCTCGGAGAATGGCGCCATTCACTGTGTCGGCGGACAGTCCGTGTTCTACGGCGGCGCGTCGCTTCGCTTCCGCGCGAGCGACTTCGAGCCCAACCCACATATCGTGCGCGACAGTGGCGCCGACTGGCCATTTCGGTACCCCGACATCGAGGCCTCGTATTCCCGGGCCGAACGCCTGCTCGGTGTCGCCGGAGAACTCGGCGCAGACCCGACGGAACCGCCGCGCTCGGCGCCATTCCGAAATGGACTTTCAGCGCTGGCGCCAACGTCCCAGCGTATCGCCGATGCAGCCGGACGGCTGGGCATGCGTCCCTCACGTATACCGCTCGCCATTTCCTTCGAACACGGGCATGCCCGGTCTCGCTGCCTCCGTTGCTTTACGTGCGACGGATACGCCTGCGCCTCCGAGGCCAAGAACGACATCGCCACGAACCTGATTCCGTCGCTCGTGTCGGCGGGGATGACCCTTCGCCCCAATACGGTCTGTGTCCGCCTGCTGCGTACCGGTTCACGAGTGACCGGTGTCGCGTATGTCGACCGCATCACCGGCGAGTGCGGGACCTTCGAGGGACGTGCAGTGGTTCTGGCGGCGGGCGCGCTCGCTACGCCGCACCTCCTCCTGGCATCCGGACTGGATCGGGTAAATCCCGCTGGACACGCGGTAGGTCGATATCTGACGCGCCACTGCAATACCGTCGTTCTCGGCCTGTTCTGGAAGGCACCGAATGCGACGCGCGTTTTCGACAAGCAAGTGATCATCAACGACTTCTATCACGGCGCTCATGGCGACGACGCGCCGCTCGGGCCGCTCGGCAGCCTGCAGCAGATGACGCCACCACTCGGCATGGTGCGCGCCTCGATTCCAGCGATACTCGGCGGACCGGCTGCGATGTTCCTGTCCAGGGCTCTCGGACTCTTGGCGATGGCAGAAGATCAACCGGATCATGCCAACGGCGTACATATCGATCCCGACGCGCTCGATCAGTTCGGGCTTCCGCGGCTCACGGTTCGACACCGATACAGCACACGCGACCGCGCCGCCAATCGTACCCTGGCGGCACGTGGCAAGGCCGTGTTGCGCGAGGCGGGTGCGATCGCCACGTGGGTCCAGCCGATCAACACGTTCTCGCATACACTGGGGACGGTGAGGATGGGGCCCGACGAGCGCACCGCACCGCTTGATGCCGAGGGTCGCTTCCGCGGCCTGGACAATCTCTTCGTTGCCGATGGCAGCGCGTTGCCGCGATCAGCGGGCGTGAACCCAAGTCTGACGATTGCCGCGAACGCGCTGCGCATCGGCGACCTGCTTGCCGCCAGTTGCGCGGCAACAGCGCGACCGGCTCGCCGTCGCCTTCCCATCTTCGCTTGAATGAGGTCCACATGAACGATCACGTGATGATTCTGCTGGTCGCCGCACTCGTCGGGACCGCCGCTGGCGCGGACGCCTCGATCTGGGGGATGTACAAGGACGCCGTGCATGAGGGCTTCAGCTGGGCGCGATTTTCCCGAAGCATCGTGATCGGTGCCGCAGCGGCGGGCATTCTCCAGCATTTGTTGGCGCTCGACCTGCCTCGGCCGGACGCCATCCTGGTGTTGTTCGGGCTCGCCTATGCGGTTGAGCGGGCGCTCGTGGAAACGTGGAAGACATTCGTTCGCGTGGAGGACCAATCGAAGTATGCGATCCCCATGCAGTTCGCGATCGGCGGGACCCCGGTGCAGCGCCGCTCGATTCGCCTGGGGGCGGGCATCCTGTACGTGTCCGTATTGGTGGGTGCGGTGTGCCTGGCGCGGCGACTGCTGGGTGAGCCCGGGACCTGGGTGCAAGCGGCGACGGTTGGATTCCTGGTCGGGCTTGTCGTCGCCATCGGCGGTGCGTGGAAGGATGCGCCCATCGAGGGATTTGAACGCCTGAAGTTCTTTCGCAGCCCCGCGCTGACCACCGTCTTCACGTTGTTGCTGTTCCCACTTGCCCCGAGTGTGCTGCTGGCGGCCATCGCGGCGGTCGGATACGAGCGCGCGACCTCCGAGAACTACAAGACCTTCTTCTTTCCTTCGCGACCGCGCGGCAAGTTTGCCGGCAAGCCGGTGACACATCCACAGATGCTCCTGCGGCGTCGGCGATTCGTCCCCGCATACGTTTCCATTCGCGTCGCGCTCGCGTGGTTCGCGTTCGCGGCATTTGTCGCGCCACCCGAGTGCGTGGAGCACGCCGTCCCCTGCGAGCCGCCCGCGATGCCCAAATTCGTGGGGCAACGTCCATGAGCACGCCCGGAGCCGCTGTTCGCATCCTGTTCCTCGGATGCGGCATGGCCACTCGCCTTCACAGTCGCGTGCTGCGCCACATGCCCGGCATTGAACTGACGTTTGCCAGCCGCGATGTCGCCCGGGCGGAATCATTCCGCGCCGAGTTCGGCGGGGTGCGAGCCTGGGGGTCGTATGAGGAGGGACTTGCCGATCCCGACGTGCAGGTGGCGTTGGTCGCGACGCCAACCTCCACGCATGTCGCGCTCGCGCTGATGGCGCTCAGGGCGGCGCGTCATGTCATCGTGGAGAAACCGGCATTCATGACCGCCGCCGTCGTCGATGAGGTGCGTGCGGCCGCCGCCTTGGCGGGCCGACAGGTGTTCGTCGCCGAGAACTATGTCTACAAACCGATCGCGATGCTGCTGCGCGATGCGATTGCCTCGGGCGAACTCGGCGATGTGCGTTTCGTCATGCTGCATGCCGCCAAGTGGCAGCCACCACATGGCTGGCGCGCCGATCCCGCGCTTTCAGGTGGTGGCGCGCTTTTCGAAGCGGGCGTGCACTGGATCGCGTTCGCCGCGCACCTCGGACTCGACGTCGAACAGGTGCACGGATATCGCGCCGGTGCCGAGTGCGGGGCCGACCTGAGCTCGCTGACCGTGTTCGGCTATCGTGGTGGCGCCGTGGGCACCCTCGCGCACTCGTGGGAGCTCCGCGCGCCCTTTGGCGGCGCTCGATGTTCGCGGGTGCAGGGGACGCGAGGCTCGATCACCTTCGAGTCCAACGGATTCGCGAGCATGTCGACGGGAACGCGACGTGGACTGCGCTTGCACCTGCGGGATACGATCGGCTATCGAACCATGCACGAGGACTTTCTGGGCGTTGTTCGCCACGGCGGCGCGCCTTGGTACACGTTGGACATGGCACAGCAAGACCTGCGATGGCTCGAGACGGTGCACGTGGCGTTGCGCGGGTGGGAAAGCGCTGACAGACACGCGTGATACGTGCCCTATCGCTTCACAATCGCCGCCGCGCGGTCGAGCAGCCGGTCCAGCTCCGTCCGCGACAGGTAGCGACCGTTCTGCACGACCGCCGTAATACGCGCGGTGTTGCCGATGCTCTCCAACGGATTCGCGTCCAGCAGTACCAGGTCGGCCAGCTTCCCCTGTGCGACGGTCCCCAACTCGGCCTCGCGTCCCAAGAACCGGGCTGGATTGATCGTTGCACTCTGCAGTGCCGCCAGCGGCGTCAGTCCGCCTTTCACCAGCAGCGCGAGTTCATCGTGCAGACTGAAGCCGAAGAACAGAAACGGAAACGTGTTGTCGACGTCGGTGCCGGCCAGTAGCGACGCCCCGCCGCGCTGCAGGTCGGCCGGCATGCGCAGTCGATTCACCACCTCGCGCTCACGCTCAGCCATCACCGTGTCGGGACCGCGCGGGCCATAACTGAATTGTCCGATCAGCTCCCCCATGTTCGTGGCCATGGTGGTGCGCCACTGCGTCACCTTCGCCGGCGACACGTACCGCAATCGGGGATCGGCGAAGAGGCGCTCGAACTCGTCGGTCCCGGGAAACTCGGATCGAAACCGCGTGTGCATCTCGACGAGCGTCGGAACGAACCAGGTCCCGTTGCGCGCGAATCGCTCACCCAGCGAGCGGCATTTCTCCGCGCTGTACGTGTTCACGCCAAGGACAAAGGCTGAGTCTTCGGTGGCGGCCAATCGCTGATCGTCGCCCGCCTCACGGATCGTGATGGCGTCCCGCAGGAGTCGTCGGATCTCATTCTCTGCCGTCGCGCACGCCATGCGATGCCGGTACGAGTGTTCAATGCTGCGCATGCCCGCGTCAGACGCGTCGGCCGCCGTGATTGCCAGCGGCACATGCCCCACCAGGGGAATCCCCAGCCTACGGGATTCGTCGGCGCCCGCCATGAACGCCGCGCGAGACAGTCGCGTGTACACTTTGATGAAGTCGAGCCCCGCCTGCTTCCGTTGCGCCACCTCGGCGCGCATGGCGGCGGGACTGTCGATGGCCACGTACGTCGCGCGGGACTTGGGCGATCCGTCGATGATGCGTCCGCTCGCCACGAAGCGAGGGCCAAGGATCTCGCCGCGTTCCACGGCACGGCGCAGCTGCACGATCTCCGGCACGGGTTTCACCGCCCCGGGATCACGAATGCCCGTAACCCCGTTGGCCACGTTCAGCAGCGAGGACCACTCCCAGCGGTCCAGCGAGTGGCTGTGCATGTCCCACAACCCGGGCATCAGCACCTTTCCGCGGGCATCGATGACGCGGGCGCCGGCGGGCACGCGCACGTTCGCACCAACCGCCGCAATGCGATTCCCCGAGACCACGACGGTCTGGTCGGGCAGCAAACGCCCGTTCTCGACGTCCACGACGGATACGTGCGTAAGCGCCAGCGATGGCGTCGCGACGGACCGTCGTGTCGCGGCCCCGGTGCGCGACTGCGCGACCAGCGGATACGCGTGCACCGTGAGGGCGGTGCACCCCATGAGGAGCATCCGGCGCCCGCGTGCGAGGTCGCGGAGAGCGTCGCTGGCAAGGTTGGACATTGCGAAGCCTGACAACGGGTGAGGCCGTCTATCGCCTGCTCACTCATGAGCCGGAGCGTGATGCGTACGATACTGCGAGGTGCGACGCCGCGCTGTATACTCGCCACATGCGCAACCTCCATCGCTCAACATCATCTTGGGCGCTCCTCGTCGCGTCCGCCCTGCTGACACTCAGTGCACTTGCCGCCTGCGGCGCCGAGTCCGGCCAAGCCGATGCACCGTCGAGTGACCCCTCGGCGGCAGGCGCCACAGCGGCGGCCGGCCCCTCTCGACCGCTCCCGACCGGCGTGCTGATGCTGCAACGTGCGGCGATACCGGACCCGGGAGTCATCGCGGCGACCACCGCCATGACGGCGCTCATCCCGGCGGGATGGCGTACGAATGGCGGCGTGATCCAGACCGGCGGCCCGTGTGATGAGCCCTTTGCGGTCGACTGGTCGGCAACCTCGGCCGACGGTTCCTCCACACTTTCGATCTTCCCCACCGAAACGTGGGCCGCGTCGAACACCGGGGCGACCGGCAATTGCGCCGTGGCAGGGTACACCTCGGCTCGCGAGTACCTGGAGGCGCGTGTGCAGCGCGAGTATCCCGATGCCCGCGTGGCGGAGTTCACCGAGCGCGCCGACCTCGCCGCACCGGCCGCCGAAACGGTGCAGCGTTTCCTGCAGATGTCGCAGGCCGCCGGTGTCCCGTTTCAGGGTAAGGCCGAGGGTGGCGAACTGCACTTTGGATTCACGCGGAACGGCACGCCGATGCGCGGCATGATGGCGGTGACGGCCGTGTTCTACCTGAGTGAGCTTGCCAATCCGATGGGCGGCCCGCCGCTGTCATCGATGACCGCGGCCACCCTTGGCACCTTCGCCGCCACCGCGCCGGAGGGGGCGTTCGATCGTGACCTGGTGGAGGCCTCGCGTCGCTCGATCACGCCCAACGCCGAGTGGTTGCAGCAGCTGTTCGCCCTCAAGAACCAACTGGGCGAGATCGCCGTGCAAGGCACGCGCGAACGCGCCGCCATCATCGTGGCCGGTGGCGCCGCCGCGACGCGCGCCAACATCGAAAGTTTCCAGCGCATGAGCGGCGCCGACGGCTCGCGGTCGGCCGGCGGTGAGTCGTTTCCCGGAGACGCCTCCGGCGATCGCAATCAGCGGCGCAGCATCGAAGCCATTCGTGGTGTGGACACCTACCATGACCCCGTGTCCAATACCTCCGTACAGCTGGACCACACGTACGGCAACGCGTGGCGTGTGAACAATCTGGATGCGTATATCCTCACCAAGGATCCGAACTTCAATCCCGCGCAGTACGGTATCACCGCGACGCAGATGAAAGTGATCCGCTAGCCGTCATCTCGACGGCGCGTGCTTCAATTCACATACCCGCCCGCTCATGCGTAACTCCGGTTCGTGGCGCCTTGCCTGCTGTATCTCCCTGATGGTCACGCCATCGGTGGCTCGCACCCAACAGCAGCATAGCTACCAGACCGACTTCACGGCGGCAGAGTTCGCGGGACGCCGTGCGAAGGTCTACGCCGCGATCGGCCCACGTGGCATTGCGGTTGTCCAGGGCGCCAGCGGCGTACCCGGCTTCAGCGTCTTCCGCCAATCGAACGACTTCTACTACCTGAGCGGCGTCGAGTCGGCACACGCGTACCTGCTGCTGAATGGACGCAACCGCACCGCGACCTTGTATCTCCCACCTCGCGATGACGGGCGCGAACGCTCGGAAGGCAAGATCCTCTCGGTAGAAGACTCGGCCCTCGTGAAACAACTCACCGGCGTGGATGAGGTGCGCGGGCTGGAAAGTCTCGCACGCGATCTTGTGGGCGCAGACCTCATTCGCCCGCCTGCATTGACACTGTATACGCCGCTCAGTCCCATGGAGACCGGCAACGACAGTCGCGACGAGCTGCTGGCCGGTCAAGCGCGCGCCGCCAGTGATCCCTGGGACGGCCGCCCGTCGCGCGAGGCGCACTTCGTACGGCTCGTTCGTGAACGTTTTCCCCAATTCGAGGTGCGCGATCTCTCGCCGGCGCTGGACTCCCTGCGTGTGATCAAGAGCGCCGCCGAGATCGCGCTTATCCGCAAGGCGACCGAGCTGGCCGGGCTCGGCATCATGGAAGCGATGCGCTCTACCACGCCCGGCGTGTACGAATATCAGCTCGATGCGGCCGCCAAGTACGTGTTTCATGTGAATGGCGCGCGTGGCGACGGCTACGCCTCGATCATCGGGGGCGGCACGAACGCCTATCTGGGGCACTACTTCCGCAAGGCCGACGTGCTACGCGACGGTGACCTCGTCCTGATGGACTACGCGCCCGACTACCGCTACTACACCAGCGATGTCACCCGCATCTGGCCCGTAAACGGCAAGTTCACACCCGCGCAGACCGCATTGTACGAGTACATCGTCGCGTATCGCGACGCACTCTTCCGCTACATCAAGCCGGGGGTCACCGCTGACCAGATCCTCGACAGTGCCGCCGCCGACATGAAGCAGTATCTGGTCGGAAAGACGTTCGCATCACCCGCCCATCTCAAAGCCGTGCAGCAAGGCTTGGTGTTTCGTGGCCACTTCCAGCACCCGGTAGGAATGGCGGTGCACGACGTGGGGCGCGTGCGCGGTGTCCCGCTCAGACCGGGGATGGTGTTCACGATCGATCCGATGATCTGGATTCACGAAGAACGCCTCTACATCCGCATCGAGGACATGGCCCTGGTGACGGAAACCGGCGTGGAGAATCTCAGCGGCTTCGTGCCGTCACGGACAGCCGACGTGGAACGCATGATCGCCGAAACCGGCGTGATACAGTCCCGCCCGCCGATCGCTCCTACGCGTGCGCCGGGGGCCAGCCGCCGATGAGCCTGTCCGTCTCCGCCATCGCGCTGGCCCTCGCGGGATCGTTGGTGCCGATGTCGTCAATGATCGACACCTATCCCAAGAACCCCAATCTCGACGCGCTCAACTACGCGTTCACACTCGAACTGACGGATTCGACCGACATCATCGTCGGCGAGCTGGCACTGGACGTGCGATTCGTGGGGCCGGGCGTTCGCGCCGTGCGGCTCGATCTCATCGGCACGAGTTCGGCGCAGGGTGGCAAGGGTATGCAGGTTGCGGGCGTCACCATGAACGGTGCGCCGGTGTCGTACACGCACACGAACGACGTGCTACTGGTATCGTTGCCCGCAGCAGCGGCCGTGAACCAGCGGGCACGGCTGGTGGTGCGCTACCGCGGAGTGCCCGCCACCGGGCTCAAGATCGGCAACAACAAGTATGGCGATCGCACCTTCTTCAGCGACAACTGGCCCAACAAGGCCCGCCATTGGTTGCCGACTATCGACCATCCGTACGACAAGGCCACCAGCGAATTCATCGTCACGGCCCCCAGTCACTATCAGGTCGTCTCCAACGGACTCCAGATCGAGACCAGCGACCTGCCCGGCGGTCGCCGTCGCACGCACTGGAAGAACTCGGTGCCCATCGCCCCGTGGCTCTACGTCCTCGGCGTAGCGCGTTTTGCGGTGCAGCGCGTGGGGACGTTCGAGGGGAAGTCGATCGAGACATGGGTCTATGCCCAAGACCGCGACGCCGGATTCGCCGACTTCGCGACACCCACGAAAGACGTGCTCGCGTACTACAGCGACTATGTGGGACCCTTCGCGTACGAACGGCTGGCCAACATTCAGTCCAACAGCGTCAGCGGCGGCATGGAGGCGGCGTCCGCCATCCTCTATAGCGAGCGATCCGTGACGGGAACCCGCAGCGTGAGCTGGCGGAATGTGGTGATCCACGAGATTGCCCATCAGTGGTTCGGCAACGCAGTCACGGAACACGACTGGGACGACGTCTGGCTCAGTGAAGGGTTCGCCACCTACTTCACGCTGCTGTACATCGAACACGCGTACGGCCGCGACGAGTTCGTGCGAGGGCTCCAGTCCAGCCGGAACACCGTGATGACCTTCGCCGAGAAGAACCCGGCGTACACGATCGTCCACAACAATCTGAGTCGCATGGAGGATGTCACCAGCTCCCACACCTACCAGAAAGGCAGCTGGACGTTGCACATGCTGCGCGGGGTGGTGGGCTCGGACGCATTCCAGCGCGGCATTCGCGCGTATTACGCCCGACACTTCAACGGCAACGCCACCACAGCCGACTTCCGTCGAGCCATGGAAGAGGCATCGAACCAGGAGTTGGGGTG
>CAZMGX010000022.1:18146-26918 GCA_964565915.1 uncultured Gemmatimonas sp. | reverse complement strand
GAAGGCAATGCGGTCTGTCCCAACTGTGCTGAACTCAAAGTCGGCAAACGCGGCGTCGATTCCCTTGACCTTCTCGCGAATAGTGTCAAGAGCTGGTGAGTTCGTCTCCGCTAAGTGGTAGAGGGTTGCGGCGAGATCCTCGCCGTGGTAGCCCAAACGAGGGCCTCCGGTGGCGCTTCCATCCGCGGCTACTTCAGGCAAGCGGCAAGGTTGAGCCAGTACCGTCGGATCGAGACGAAACTTGTTGAAGCGACTGATTTGTTGGGTGCAGTAGAGCAGGAGGTCGTCGGCGACAACAGGCCTTCCGAACATCTGCGTCTGCCGAATTGCGGCGAAGAGGCTTCGGTCCCCTTCGATAGGAAGGTCGACGGCCATCGGATAGGCCTCGGGATCCGCACGATCGAAAAGCACCGTGCCCGTTGGTCCTTTCGTAACTCTTTCCGTAAAGATCGTGAATGCGGGCACGTCATCGCGCATTCCGCTCTGCGCGTAGTCGATCTCGTACGTGATCGACTCGTCGTCCTCGGGAGTTCGAGAGATCACTGCCTTGAATCCAATCCGCGACACATCGCTTGCCCCGCGGTAGCGGGTGGCCCGAAACGAGTAGGGGTATGGACCAAATGCTTGGCGAAGGTTTCCTCGCGACAGCATTGAGAAGTTGAGCATCGCATCGAAGAAGGCCGACTTGCCCGCACCGTTCGGACCGACGAATACGGTGAGCGGTGACAGCTTCATGGCGGTATCCTGGTGGACCATGAAGTTTCGGATCTTGAACTCTCGGATGTACACGGGGCTGCCTAGCGCGGGAGGTGGGGGTTGGCTGAAATCAAACTACGACCGAACGGTAAGAGCTTCCAGACTTCGGCTCCGGGCCCTGATCGTCCGCACAATGTGTATTGGATTGACCGAGCCAGCGCTCCTGCCTGCGACCTAGCTCTCCGGTCCTCCATACGTTCGGCGCACCTCGGGGGCCGCGCAAGGGTAAGCGTGACGCATCGGACCGCGTGCGCATGAGGACGCGAAGCACAAGCGCCCCGGCGATCGCGCCGAGCAGGGCACCACCGACGCTACGTGAGGGATTCCGGTTCCACAAACGGAAGGCGATCCCTCAGACCATGGCACCGCCTGCCGTATACGCGAACGTTCGCCACATGGGCACCGCTCGCAGAGAGGTCCACACGACGAGCGGGCCGAGCAGGCCGCCCGCGACCGAGCCAACGATGCTCGCCAGCACTTTCGCGTCCCGCGAGTACCGACGTATGCCCAGCGGGTCGATGAAGAACGTCACGATTCCGAGAGCCGCCACGCCGAAGTACCCACCGAGGCCGGCTCCCCCTAGAAGAAAGCCCTGACGTGACTGCCGTAACTCGTGCAATCTTTATGCCAGTCCTGCTTGGTTTCCTTTAGCGATGCCTCTCCGGCACCATAGGTACCGGTCATCGGATAGGACCATGCGTTGGACGGCGATTCACGAACGATGCCCGAATCAGGCCATCGCTACCGCACATGCCGTCGCGGCAACGAGCCTCACAATCCCTTTCGGTATTCACTTCGTTGAGAAACGAGAGGACGCGTCGCTCAAGAACCATGTGGTCGTCTGGCCGCGCAGGTCGGTGTGGCCTGCGGTATTGGCTTCGGCGTGAGACGGCAACGCCTGCCATCAGGAAGTGGCGACCGGGGGAATTCTCGGGAAGCAATCGCTCGCGGAGGCCCGTCCGCATGGGACTGTGCAGCCGGCCTTCACTGTCTCGCAGCCCATTCCCCCCGGGCCTAGTCGGTTCGTGAGGGCTGCGATGTGCTGTGTGGCTGCATACTATACAACAGATGGAACGCGAGGAGGTCAGCGGTCTTTGCATGGAACGTCTATTCTTCTTGTACCCACCAAGCCGCATGCGCCGCTGAGAACGGCGTTGCGGCGGGCGCCGCCCGTAGACTCTCACTACAGAAGCGCTGCTCGGTCGACTTTCTGATGCTCGGTAAACTGCGCGACCGATCAGTTCCCGTAGACCGGGTCTCGTCAAGCTGTGACAACCTCAGTTCGGCGCTTAGCCCATGATGGCGATCGATCCTATCGACTTGATTCGAAAGTACTCTCTGCGTCGGCGGCCGCTAAGCGTTTCGTTCCGTGACCTCGTCGCGATTCCAGGCTACCCCGATGTCGCCACACACCAACTGCACCCGTATCCAGCAAAACTGCTTGGACACATTCCCCGCTGGTTTCTGCAGAGCGATAGCTGGCATTGCTCGAAGGGCATTCTCTTAGATCCGTTCTGCGGCTCGGGAACCGTTCTGCTTGAGGGAGCCCTAGTCGACCGGGAGCTGGTTGGAGCTGACGCGAACCCCATGGCGAGACTGATCACAAGAGTCAAGATTTCTCCTCCCTCCGCATGCGCGGCGGAATCGGCCGTGGAGCGCGTGCTCAGCAGAGTCAATGATGGAGTGGGTGCGGATGTCCCAGACGTCGTCAACATCAATCACTGGTACACCGATCGTTCGATCGATCAGCTCGGGAGGCTCCGCGCCGCGATCCTACGCGAGGCTCATGGACCCGTCCTTGATTTTCTCTGGGTTCTCTTTTCACGAACTGTGCGAGACAAATCCCGTGCAAATCCCCGCATCGCGGTGCCAGTTAGACTTCGCTTGACTCGAGGAGGGAGTCCACATCCGCTGCAGTCGCAAGCGAGAGCACTAGCGTTGGCGGGAGGCAGAAACTCGGCTGCCGACGTGTTCTCAGTGCATGCGCGCAATGCTCTACCGCGACTTACCGACTACGAAGCGGCACTGGGTGCCAAGACTGTCTCTCTCAGTCTGAGAGCGGATGCACGTCAACTCCAACTTCGACCCTCAAGCGTAGCAACTGTCATCACGTCTCCGCCGTACGCCACTGCCCAGAAGTACATCAGGGCGACATCTCTAAGCGCCTGCTGGCTTGGGCTGGCAACGTCTTCTTCGCTTGCGAGCCTTGTGGATGACTCGATTGGAAATGAGAGGCTTCGACGTGATCTATGGGAACAGGAGATTATTATGGCGTCCGAGATTGCCGCGCCGTTCCTAAAGCGTGTGTACGCTTCATCTCCGGAGCGAGCCGCGATCACCGCCCGATATCTAAACGACATGAAGAGATTCTGGCACAATCTCCGACCAACGCTTAGGTCCGGCGCCGGCGTCGTCATGGTGGTGGGCGATAACACAGTTACCGGAGAGCGGTTTAACGCAGCACGCTACGCAAAAGTACTCGCAAACGAGATAGGCCTGACGCTCAAATGCGAACTTCGTGACCAGATTCGCGGTCGGGCGCTTGTAACGTCCCGCAACGGTGGACACGGAATCATCGACCACGAAACAATCTTGGTCTGGAGCTGCGACGTATGACGTACGCTGCATTGGAAGACCAGCTAATCACCAAGATCAAGACGCTCGACGAGACGGTTTGGGAGCGGCGACTCAGTCGTCCACAGCTTGATGCATGGCTTAACAACTTCCGTCCGGCGCAAGAGGACGGAGGCAAAGAACGCATTCATGCACTCTATCTACTTTCGCAGTTCATCTACTTCGGTGCGTCTGAGACTCGCGAGCTTCTGCGAGCTGTATATCGAGACCTGTTCTATCAGCCGTTAGTCAGCAATCTTCGAAGTACACACTCACTAAAACTGCGAGATGGAGCACGCGCGGGTGCGCTGTTCCAACGTGAGCTGCTTGCAACTCGATTTGTTGGCGTCGGAAACCCGTCGGAAAGCGGATGTCACTTGCTGTATTACTTTCGGCAAGAGAATCAGTTACCCAAGCAACTTTTCGCTGACGTCCACAGCGCGCTAAATGAACTAAGGTCGGGAGTGGCGCCTGCACGAGCTTCCAAGTGCAGGCGAGTTGTGTTTCTCGATGATCTCTGCGCTTCTGGATCGCAGATCATGCAATACTCCCGTGATGTGGTTTCGGAAATCAAAACGATCGATCCGGCGGTCGAGGTTTGGTACTTCACCCTCTTTCTGACTGAACAGGCGAAAGCGCGTGTCGAGGCGTCTACCCACTTTGATCGAATCGACACCATATTTCATCTCGACGCGACCTTCAAGTGCTTTGCGCCTGACTCCCGGCACTTCACGCCCTGCCCTTCTTCGATTTCACCGGAGTTCGCTCTAGATCTCGCGAGACGGTACGGCAACAAGCTGCAGCCCGGACACCCGCTAGGATTTGGAGGATGCCAGCTGCTGCTAGGCCTTAGTCATAACGTTCCAGACAACACGCTCCCAATTATCTGGTTCGAAGATCGTGAGCATTCTTGGCAGTCCGCATTTCCTCGATACCCGAAGAACTATGGCTAGCGGACGCCCCATAGTCCCCAATCCGTTCGCTGCAACAAAGGCCGTTGATCTGGACGACGCTGCCATTGCAGCTCTTTGGATCGACCTGCCCGGCGGTTCCGAACACGTTGCACAGCCGGCAGCAACAATGCCGCGTTTCATTGCGGGCGGGAAGGGCTCCGGAAAGACGCACCTCATGCGCTATTTATCGTATCGACTTCAGAGGATGCGGCACCCTATCGCGGGTGACGCTGCCAGACACGATCGATATCTGGGAGTGTACGTACGATGTGCCGGTCTTAATGCCGGCAGGTTCTCGGGGAAGGGCGTCGATCAGGAGAGATGGGACGCTACGTTCTCGTTCTTCTGGGATCTCTGGTTGTCACAGCTGGCGCTAGCGACGCTGCGCGAAGAGACAGCTGGGCTGACCGGCGTGTCGGACTGGGAGAAGCGCGTACTCGATCGATTGAACGATTGTGTCGGCCTCGACAATTCTTGTCGATCGCTTCATGAGTTTGCCGCTCGCCTGCGTGGATGGCAGCGCGAGGTCGAAGTCGCGGTCAACCAAGCCGCCATGACGAGGACGCTCAGAGTCGACATTCGCTCGTCGCCAGGCAGACTCGTTTTCGGAGTACCGCAGGCGTTTGCTGAGGCATTTCCCGAGCTTGAGGGAGTCAGAGTCACCTATCTCATTGATGAGCTCGAGAACATTACAGCACGCCAGCAGTTGTACTTCAATACCCTCGTTCGCGAGAAAGAAGAGCCAGCGACTTTCAAGATCGGCGTTCGCCTATACGGACACCGCACGCAACTGACTTTGAGTGCGGGCGAGGAACTGCGCAATGGATCAGAGTACGATCAGGTCGTTCTTGATGAGATTCTCCGGGAGAATCCAGGTTATAGCAACTTTGCTCGAAAGCTTGTCGAACAGCGCCTTGAATCTGCAGGCTTTGCTCCTCGGCAAGGAGCCAGCGTCAAGGACAGGCTGACCAGGATGTTTGCCTTGCCCGGTTCGTCAAAGTTCTTCCGGTCGGAGTCATCGTTTGCGCGATCGGAACCGCGCAAGCACCATGCAAAGTTGGATCAGGAGCTTCGATCGAGTTTCGCAGATCGATTGCCTGAGGCGACGCGTCAGCAGATCCTTAGTGCGATGCGCTACGACGAGTATCCGCTTCTTGAGAAGCTCGCCATATACATGCTCTACGACGCTTGGCGAAACCCAGAGGAGCTGCACAGGGCGGCGTCCGGAATTCGAGCCGAAATCCTCTCGATGATCGAATCGCCGCGCAAGGGCAACTCCAAGGCACGTACGGCTTACAATCACTTCTCCGGTGATCTATTTGCGCAGCTCCGGCGCGACTACGGTCAAAAGCAGGAGTACTTGGGGCTGGAAACCCTTATTTACATGAGTTGCGGGTTGCCTCGAAATCTGCTGGTTGGGTTGAAGATGATCTACCAGTGGGCCGTCTTCGAAGGTGAGATACCATTTTCAGGACGCGAGGTGTCGCGAGAGGCGCAGCGTCAGGGCATTCTCGAGGCGGGACGTTGGTTTCTTCGTGACGCAGAAACTCTGGGCACGCACCGCCGTGAGGTGAGTGCATTGGTAGCAAGATTAGGTGAGCTTTTCCGTGAGATCAGATTCTCTGATCGACCAGCAGAGTGCTCGCTGTCGACGTTTAGTACTGATAGGCGCAAACTGTCCCCTGATGTCTCAGATGTTGTCGCTGAAGCACTAAAGTGGTCGCTGCTGATTGACGTTTCCAAGGGCCAGCGTGATCGCAATAGCTCCAGGGTCGACAGCAAGTACCAGCTCAATCCGATGATTTGCCCGCTGTGGGATTTGCCCGTCGCTCGGCGCGGCGCCATTGCGCTCTCCAATGTGGAGCTTAGAGCTATGTGCAATCCCGATGACGACAGAGAGTATGGACGGCTAAAGCACGAGAGGCTAGCTCGAATGAATGTGCCGTTTCGTCGTGTGCACATTTCGGAGGCTGAACAGTCGCTATCTCTATTCAATGATTGATTTTGGGATGTTTCAGCGGCAGGCGATGTCTCCGGATTCACGTTTGCCAATCAACTGCGACACCTTCGTTTCATCGTTCAATCTGAGCGAGCGCGTTCAGCTCGTGTCTCAGAGAGTTCATTCATCGAGAGCCGTCTGGCTATTGCACGACGAATACCGCATTCCTTCGGCGGATATTCCCAAGGGGACCGCTCCAGTGCTTGCGCTGTCTAAGGGGGATGAGGCCGAAGACCTTGCAGACGTAATGTCATTCCTCGGTAGTCCGTCGTCATGTGGCGACTTGGTGATCGACTGTACCGGAATGATGCGACCCCATCTTGCGCTTCTGATTCCAATGCTGTTCGCGTACGGGCATAGGCGATTCACTCTGCTTTACTCCGAACCTCGTCAGTACACCAGAAAAGAGCGGACTCAATTCTCCCTTGGCGATATCACTGAAGTCCGCCCAATTCGCGGCTGTGAAGGATCGCATTCCACCAACACGAGCTACGACCTGCTGGTAATCGGCGCAGGGTACGATAGTCAACTCATCGCCCACGTGGCGGAACACAAAAAGGCTGCTCGCAAAGTCCAGATGCTAGGGCTTGCGGATATGTACCAAGAGAATATGCTACGGTCCCGCGAGGCCGAGGAGTCGCTTGGCGAGAGTCTGGTTCCGCGCCGAGACTACTTTGCTCCAGCAAACGATCCGTTCGCCGTGGCAGGAGAACTACAGAAGATCGTCACTCTGGAGAAGTCAAAACGCCGCCTGAGCAACTTGTACCTTTGCCCGCTCGCGACCAAGCCGCAGGTGATCGGCTTCGCCTTATACCACTATCTTTTCTGGCGGGGGCGTGAAGGTAGCATCGTGTTTCCGTTCGCATCGAGGTATGAAGCGGAGACGTCGAAAGGTTGTTCGCGGGTTTGGGCTTATACAATTGAAGAGCCTTAGCGCCGCTGCTCACCCTTGCATTCTCATGGCGTCTGGAATTGCCAACACGACCTGGAACCGACCGCAGATCGCATCAGTTTGGGTGACGCTCGACAGCCATTCTTTCGACGAGCTCACGACGTCCGGTGTGCCATTCCGTGCCAGAACGTGCAGCCTGTAGCGCAGCGTCGCTACTACATTCGGCACGTTCCCTGAATCACCAATCACTTTCAAACATCCATAGCGTGACTGCACTCGCCCGATCGGAGTTCCGCGCGATGGGTCGACCGCTATAGCACTATCGCACTCGGCGAACCATGACTTACCACGCCGGTCTCCTCCGACGTATTCGTCATCAGTTCGGACGGCCTGGTGCAGTCGACCTCACCAGCACCGCGAAGACTAACGTCGTACGCGGGGAGCAGAACCTAACAGAGTCGCGCTTCCGGCGACGGCCTTGCTGCGCGATGCGGACTACCGGGCCCCCGCCCCCGCTGGTAGCACCGTCGCCGCCAGGCGCCCGATGTTCAGCGTCCGCGCATTGGAGTCGATGATCTCGCGATACAAGCCACCATCGGCGTACAGCGACTCGTGCGTGCCCTCCCCCACGATCTCGCCGTCGCGCATCACGTAGATGTGATCCGCGTCCATGATCTGGCTGATGTTGTGCGAAATGATCAGCACGGTCCGATTGTGCTTGACCGCATCGATGCTCTCCTTGATCTGCTCAGTCGTGATCGCATCGAGGCTCGCCGTCGGCTCATCGAGAAAGATGATGGGCGGGTTCTTCAGGAACAGGCGCGCGATGGCGATGCGCTGCTGCTGACCACCCGACAGCTCACGGGCCTGGCTCTCATAGCCCAACGGCATGCTCAGGATCTGCTCGTGCAAGCTCGCCTTCATCGCCGCGCTCACCAGCTCCTCGTCAGTAGCATCCAGCTTCCCATACCGGATGTTCTCGGCAATTGTGCCAGGGAAGATGTGATTCTTCTGCATCACGAGGCCGATGTTCGTGCGCACGAAGTCCGGGTCGAACTCCCCCAGGATGCGACCGTCCAGCAACACGCGCCCAGCCGTCGGGTCGTAGAAGCCTGCCAGCACATTCATGGCCGAACTCTTGCCGGCTCCCGAGAGACCAACAAGCGCGGTGGTCCGCCCCTGTCGCAGCTCGAAACGCACGTTGCGAAGGGCCTGCTTTCCATTGGGATACGTGAAGCTGACGTTGTCGAACACGAAGTTGCCGTGCAGCGTTTGCGGCACATGCCCACCCTTCTTGGGCAGGAAGTTGTCGCTCTCGATCATGGTGAAGAAGCCCTCACTGTAAGCCAGGGCCTCGGAATACTCGTCGTAAATCCGGTGCAGGTGCCGGACCGGCGCCGAGACGTTGTTGAACAGCATGATGTGCAGCAGAATCGCACCGATCGTCATCTGCCCGCTGAGCACGAAGTAGATGGTGACCGTGAAGACGAGCATGACACCGAACTGCTCGGTGATACTCTTGAGGCCGTCGAACAGGTAGTTCGTCCGATGGTGCGTGA
>CAZMGX010000022.1:0-18136 GCA_964565915.1 uncultured Gemmatimonas sp. | reverse complement strand
CTCGTTGGTGACGAGCCGGGAGTTGAGGCGCTGCTGCCGGTCGGTTTCGTACCCTTCACGCACGAATGACTTCACCACAAACACGGACTCGAGCAGCCCGAACAGGGCGTTCGTCTTCTCTTCGCGGACGTGTTGGATATTGCTCCGGATGCTCTTCTGCCGCAGCGACTGCGAACGGCTGATCCAGAGATAGATGGGCAGGATGATCGTGGACACGACACCCACCCACACGTTCTTCCGGTACATGAGGGCCAGCGCAAACACCGCCGTAGCCAACATCGGCAGAATGTCGACGAAGAGGTTCTTCACCGTCTTTGCGATACTCTCGATACCCTTGTCGATCCGCTTCTCCAGCTTGCCGGTCTGGTTGTTGGGCAGCGCGAAGAACGACAGGTGATACGAGACGATGCGCTGAATGGTGTAGTCGTACAGATCACCCGCCATCCGGAAGCGGATACGGTCACTCAGATACTTCTGCCACAGCTGCAGCCCGAGACTGGCCAGCTCCTTGCCCAGCAGGATCGCCACAAGGGATCCGACGATCACGAAGACCTCCCGGCGCTCGACCGGCTGCTCGATCATCCGCTGCACACGGTTGACGGAATACTCCATGACCAGCGGCGTCACCTGCGAGAGGAGCGCGCCCAGCATGGTCAGCAACAGTGTCAGCGCCAACGTCCCATTGTACTTGCGGACGAAGGGATAGAGCTTCTTGATGAGCGCAAGGGTTCCCATTCAGTCGCTCACGCCTTCATCAACGGGTTGGCGAACTCACGAGTCGCCACCTGGGCGTCATTCTCGTAGTCGTAGAACAGCTCGGTCATCGAGGCGACAATGTGCGGATCGTCCGTCAGAAACGCCGTGAGCTTCGTGGCGCGTCCACTCGTGCTGGAACCGCTGCCGAGAATCGCGACACAGAGCCCCTTGTAGATGCCGGGCTTGTTCTCTGGCGGCGCCGAGATGAACAGTTGCACCGGCAACGTCTTGGCGATCTTCGTGACGCGGATCCCGAGCTCCTGCATCTCGCGAATGGCCTGGCCCTGCTGCTGATACAGGTGCTGCACGAGATACGCTTGCGCATTGTCGATTGCACCCGTGGGGTCGGGCACGAGGAAGCGCTTGTGGTGCGGGATCCCTTCACGATTCGGGAACACGGCGTTGCTGCCGGGGCGATAGCTCTCGACCACCACATGCTCATTGAGCACTTTGCCGAGATAGCGGAGGAACGGATGGGTGGTGCCTTGCAGCTGGTCATCCAGCGTCACGAACTGGACACGCGAGTCGGCGCCCAGACTGCGCAGGTACAGCGACACCTCCTTCAACTTGTTCTCCACATCACTACAGTCCCGCTGCAACGCCTCGGCCTTCCGCGAATAGTCGAATTGCGTCGCGTTGTTCAGTTCATGCGGCTTGAGGTCAGCGTGCCGCGCGACATACTCCATACGGTACGACGCAATCCCCTCGACGCGTGCGGAGTTGGACAGCACCAGCAGGTTGTTGCCCTGCGACTTGGCCGAGTCGATGACGCGGGTGATGCCGGAGAGGACTTCACGGGTGCCCTCCATCAGCTGCACTTTCTCATTCACCTTGCCGCTGACGTCGATCAGCAGCGTGTTCAGCGACTCGGTCGCCTGCACGAGCAATCCCGTCTGCGACTTGATGCGGTCCATCTCCTGCTGGTTGGCGCGGTCCTTCTGCCGGTTCAGCTTCTCGGTCGTGACCGTGATGTAGAGGCCGATGAAGATGCCGACCATGCCGCCCAGGAGGCCGGCGATGTCGAGGTCGCGGATGTAGCGATCCCACCCCGGCGAGAAGTAGGCCTTGGTGTCGGACCACTGCCCATTCGCATCGACGCTGTAGTCGGAGAGGTAGTGCGCCGTATCGGCCCAGATGTAGTACCCCTTCAGCACCATCGAGACGAGCAGGATGGCGAACGGGAGGAGAAACAGGGCGATGAAGAGAAATGGGTGCCGGCGTGTGATGTCGAACAGCACCGACAGGAAACTCGCTTCCTTCTCTTCGCTGGGTGCTGAGGCGGCGTACGTGGCGGTGGACGGGAGAGTCATCGTGAAGTCGGCGTGGCGACGGATGTGTGAACGGATGTGTGTATGGCGAGGCGCGGCAGGTGCCGGCCTAACAGAGCTTCAGCAGAGCGTTCAGCAGAACTTCGTGTAGCTCACCTGGGGATCGACCGCAGGCACCGGGTTGAACCGGCCGGTACGGTCGACGACGAAGCGCACGGTCTCTCGGCCAACCGCGCCGGTCGAATCGGTGGCGCGCACTTCGAGCGCGTGTTCACCCTTTGGCAGCAGCGCGGCGTCTAGCGGCGCCTCCCACCAACCCTTGCCGGTTTGGCGAAGCGTGAACGAGGCACCCGAGTCGACCTGCCCTTCGACAGTGTCGATGGACTCTGCCGACCAGATACGGACGCGACAAGACGACGGTCCCGAGACGATGTGTGAAGCCCGCAACGCCAGAATCGAACGGCGCGGGTCCACGATCTGCACCAGAGGCCCACGGTCTTCGACACTGCGGTAGCTGACGGCGATGCGGTCGTCGTCCAGCGTCACGACGGCGTACCCGGCCGGGCCGCCCTCGGGCTCACCGATTGATCGCGTCGCGACGTAGACCGTATGTGCATCGTTCGCCATCTGCCCGTAGTGCGTGTGACCCGAGAACACCGCGTGAATGGGCCGCGTCTGCACGAGCCTCCGCCACGCGGCCATGCCCGGTGCGGACAGAAAGTCCTCCCAGATCTGGAACGGATAGTGGTGCTGGAAGAGCACGATCCGCTCGCCACGGTGTACGGCGCCGTCCAATTCGTAGCGGAACCACAACAGCTGCTCGGGCGAAATGCCCAGCGGCTTGAACTGCATCGAGTTGAGGCAGATGAAGCGGAAGCCACCCACGGAGTAGGCTTTGAAGGTCGCGCCAAATCGCGACTGAAACGCGAGTGCGCCCGGGTCGTGGTGCGCATCGTGGTCACCAACCAGCGCATGCCACGGCACGTTCAATCGCGACGTAACTTCGTCGAACAGCGCGAATTCTTCGTCGCGGGCATGCTGGACGTTGTCGCCGGCAAACTGGACGAAGTCCGGGCTGATGAGCGACGAGACTTCGTCGGCCATCCAGAGCGCAGCCTGATGGTTGTCGCGACCGGGATGGTCCAGATGCAGGTCGCCGGGCCAGACGAAGGTGACAGGGGCGGACATGGGTCGCCGGAGTGTGGAGGTGGTCGTGCGCCCGGAGGCGCCGCAGCGTGTGGTGCTCTCTCTACACGCGCAGGTCGCTCGGAAAAGGGCTCATTGGGCGGCCGCCGCGGCCCGAAATGGCGGGAGCGTTGGCGTCGGGCTACTGTACCGGCATGTTCACGATCGGTCTGACCGTGCTGGCGATCCTGGTCTCGCAGTGTGTGCCGACGGCGCGACCGGTTCCGGCCCCGCAGCTCGTCGCCGCCCCGTATGTGGCGACCGGCATCTACGACACCGGCCAGGTGGTGGGCTGGACGTTGCGTGCCAGTGCCGGGCGGACACTCAGTCCGGGCGCGTATACCTATACGGTCCGAAGGAACGGGGCCGAGGTCGTCTCGACCGGCACGTTCCGCTTCGCGGCGGGTGAGGCGCGTGTCCAGTCGTCGCTCTCCGAGCCGGGAATGTTGACGGTGGAGATCCGTCCTCCGACTGGCGTCACCGACTTCGGCGACCAAAGCACCGGCGGAGCCAACCGCATGCTGCTGGCGGCCGCCGTCGCCCCCACCGCGATTCAGCCGTCGTCGCCGCGACCCGCCGATTTCGACGCCTTCTGGGCAACCAAGATCGCGCAGCTGCGGAAGATTCCGGAGAACGCCGTGCTCAGCCCGCGCGAAAGTGGACGCGAGGGTGTCGAGCTGTCGATGATCCGCCTCGACCACGTGAACGGTGCCCATGTGTGGGGGCACATTGCCAAACCCACCCGATCGGGAAAATTCCCGGCACTGCTCATCCTGCAGTGGGCCAGCGCACCCTATCCGCTGCAGAAGCAGTGGGTCACGGATCGTGCAGCCGAAGGATGGTTGGCGCTCAACATCGAGCCGCATGACGTACCGCCCGACATGCCGGCGGCGTACTACGAGGCGCTACCGACGCTGATCAAGCGCTATCACACCATCGGGGCCACCAATCGCGACGAGAGCCACTTCCTGCAGATGTATCTCGCGGATGTTCGCTCGGTGGACTATCTCGCCAGTCGGCCGGATTGGGATGGGCGCACCCTGGTGGTGATGGGTACCAGCATGGGCGGGCAACAGAGCCTGAGTGTGGCCGGCCTCCATCCCAAGGTGACGACCGTCATCGTCAACGAACCCGCCGGTGCGGACGTGTTGGGTCCACTACACGGACGCGCCTCAGGCTATCCGAACTGGAATACCGCCGATCCGCGCGTCGTCGAAACGGCGCCGTACTTCGACACGGTGAACTTTGCCAGCCGCATCACCGCGACCTGTGTGGTCTCCATGGGCTTCATCGACGACATCGCCCCACCAGTGGGCATCTGGGCCGCGTTCAACCAGATTCGCGGACCAAAAGAGGCCGTGCCGATGATCGATTCCCATCACAATCACCTCGCGACGGCCGAGCAGCAGCGACCCTACACGTCACGTAGCGCCGAGTGGCTGAACGCACTCGTGGCGGGACGACCGGCGCCACTCAAGACGCCGTAACGTCCGGGACTTCCCATCGCGAGGTGGTCACCGAGCGCACCATGGCATCGATGACGGCCATGTTTGCGATGGCGTCGTTCAGCGCGACCGGCACGGTACGCTCGCCGCGTATGGCAGCCGCGAAGTCGTCTGCCTGCAAACGATACTGGTCGGCCGCAGCGATCTCGATGGTCTCGCCGAGGGCTCCGAGCTCCCGTCCGTCGTCGATGCGCAGGATCGTCGGCTGATCGAGCGGCGCACTGAAGGGCACGGCCACGCTGATGCGACCCGTGGTGCCGAAGATGTGCAGGGATTGATGTGGCACCAGCTGGCCGGAGAAGGAAAAATTCGCCTGGCCACCGGCGAAGCGCATCAGCGCCGACCCGAGTCGATCGACCCCAAACACCGGGTCCAACTCATACTGCGCGATCACCGCCTCCGGCTCGGACCCAAAGAGCCAGCGAGACATCGTGATCGGATAACACCCGATGTCCATGAGTGCACCACCGCCCCATTCAGGTCGGCTGCGGACATCATTGGGATCGACGCGATAGTAGCTGAAGTGCCCGGAGATGAGTCGCAGCGTGCCGATTCGTCCGGACGAGACCAATTCACGGATATGGTGCCACTGCGGATGCGAGCGAACCATGAAGGCCTCGCCCACCAGCATTCCCGTTCGGTCCTGCACGGCGAGCAGCGTGCGCGCCTCCGCGGCGGACAGCGCCAAGGGTTTCTCGCAGAGGACATGTTTTCCCGCCTCCATCGCCCGCGCGGTCCACGGCACATGGAGATGGTTCGGCAGCGGATTGTACACGGCGTCGATGTCCGGATCGTCCAGCAACGCCTGATATGAACCGTAGGCGCGCGGAATGTGCAGCGAATCGGCCGCCTGGCGCGCCTTCTCGCCGCTCCGTGACGCAATGGCGACGACGGTTCCTGATGTACTCCGCTGGATGGAGGGAATCACCGTGCGGACCGCGATGTTCGCGGCGCCCAACACCCCCCACCGAATAGGGGCGGTCACCGCGTATCACCCCGCCGCTCGGCCGACACACTCATCGCGACGCTCCCGCCTCTACGCGCACGGTCGTGCGACGACGGATGTCGGCCGACGACGCCCCAACCTCGAACTCCACGTTTCCCGTCTCGAGGGTCCAGGCGTGCGTCGTGGGATTCCAGTAGCGCAGTGAAGCGACGGGCACGCGGAACTGCACCAGGCGACGCTGCCCCGAAGCCAGCCTGACGCGCTTGAACCCGCGCAAATCGCGCGCAGCACGTTCCACGCTCGAGCCCACGTGACGGGCATACAGCTGCACCACCTCGTCGCCGGCGCGTGTCCCGGTATTGGTCACCGGAACCGTTATCGTCACCGTATCGCGCGCACCCAGGCGAGCTCGAGACACGGTGGGCCCACCATACTGAAACGTGGTGTAGCTGAGACCATGGCCGAACGCATACAAGGGTCGACCGGTGAAGTAGCGATACGTCCGACCACGCATGGCATAGTCATCGAAGGCGGGGATGTCCGCCTCTGATCGATAGAACGTCACGGGAAGACGACCGGCTGGATTGTAGTCACCGAACAGCACATCGGCGATCGCGGCACCACCAGCCTGACCGGGATACCATGCCTGAACAATCGCGGGCACGCTGTCTTGTGCCCAGTTGATCGCCACGGCGCTGCCACTCATGAGCACGAGTACGACCGGCTTGCCGATCCGGACGATGCGCTCGAGCAATCGCTGCTGCGCGGCCGGGAGATCAATACGCGTGCGATCACCACCACGAAACCCCTCCAGCTCGACCGGCATCTCTTCACCTTCGAGGCGTGCCGTGAGGCCGAGGAACATCACGACGGCATCGGCGCTGGTCGCGGCCCGAACGGCGTCCGCCTCGAGGGTTGCAGGCGGCACGGACATCACCAGCTGCAGCTGCGCATCACCGTCGGTTTCTTCGGCCTCCACCACGACGCGATAGGACCGACCGGCCTCCAGTTGCAGTGGAGCACTCTGCACGAGGCGCGGATCGGGATACTCATCGCCGCGCTGCGGGTAGACCGATCGCACCCGCATCGTGTCGTTCAGCGTCAGTCGGAACTTCATCGTGCCCAGGAGGCCGAGTCGATAGGTGCCGCTACTGGGCACACGCAACTCGCCGCTCCAACGTGCACTGAAGTTGTCCGCGTTCATGCCGGCTCTCGGGGCGCCGTCGTTCCAGAAGACGCGAACCGTGCTGTCCGTCCGTGTGAACAGCGGTGTGCCGCTCAGGTCGCGGGTCCCGAACACCTCGAGGCGCATGCCGGGCGCCCCGTCGGGAGTGCGAAGGAATCCACGCGCATCGCTGTCGAGCACCGGGAATCCGTCCGCGAGGTCGGAGCCCCGCGCATAGATGACCCGGGTGGTGCGACTGACGGCCTCACGGATGCCCCGAAGCGGTGTGATGGGGTCGGCCGGCTCGCCGTTGTAGTTGCCGAGCAGCATCCGGGCTTCATCGGCATTCGGGCCGATGACGGCCAAGGTGGACAGGTCCTTTCTCAGCGGCAGCACGCCGGTGTTCTTGAGCAGCACCATCGATTCACGCGCCACCTGTCGTGCCAGCGTGCGGTGCGACGTCTGGTCGAGTGTGCTGAAGGGGATCCGCGCCCACTTCACGCGGGCGGGGCTGTCGAACATGCCGAGCTTGAAGCGGGCGAGGAACAGTCGGGTGATCGACGTGTCGATTTGTGCTTCGCTGATCAAGCCCTGCGCGACCGCGGCCACGAGATTGGGATAGACCCGACCACAGTCGAGGTCCGTGCCGCTCTTTACGGCCAATGCTGCCGCAGCGGGCGCGGTCGCGACGACCTTGTGGCGCAGGTAGATGTCGTCGATGGCGCCGCAGTCGGACACGATGAAGCCGGGAAACTTCCATTCGTTGCGCAGGATGTCCTTGAGCAGCGGATCACTCGCACAAGCCGCGCGTCCGGCGAGCCGGTTGTAGGCGCACATCAGGGAGTACGCTTTGGCCTCCACAATGCCCATCTCGAATTGTGGCAGGTACGTCTCGCGCAGGTCACGCTCTGACACGATTGCATCGAACGTATGACGATCGGACTCCGGCCCGCTGTGTACGGCGAAGTGCTTCACGGTCGCCACCGTCTTATAGTACCGTGGGTCGTTGCCCTGCAGGCCGCGAATGAAGGGGACCGCGAGTCGTCCGGCGAGGAACGGATCTTCGCCGAACGTTTCCTGCCCACGACCCCAGCGGGGGTCCCGGAAGATGTTGATGTTCGGCGACCAGAACGTGAGGCCCTGATACCGCGCATGTGAGTCGCGCCGCAAGTACTCGTGATGTTTGGCGCGTGCTTCGTCGGAAACGACCGTGGCCAGACGGAACATCAGCGAATCGTTCCACGTGGCGGCCATGCCGATCGCCTGCGGAAACACCGTGGCGAGCCCCGATCGTGCGACCCCGTGCAGCGCTTCGTTCCACCAGTTGTAGGCGGGGATGCCGAGGCGTGGAATGGCCGGCGCGACATCCTTCATCTGATTGACCTTCTCTTCGAGGGTCAGCCGCGAGACCAGATCGCGTGCACGCGCCTCGAACGACAATCGTTCGTTGCGCCACGGCATGGCGGCGAGTGCGGCGGCATCCTGCGCGGTGGCATTCGCCGCGCCGGCCGCCAGCACAATGAAGCACGGCAGGGCGCGCATCACGAGACGCATCATAGTCGATACCGAAGGGGACGGACCGGGCACGGCCGTCGGACAGGGTCGGCACTGGCGGGTGGGAACGACAACTCATAATATGACTTGATCACTAAGCCGCAAGCATCTCCCGATCGCCGCCTTCACGCCCGTATGCGCGATTCGATTCAACCCGTCGCCAGACTCAACCTCGCGGACGACCTGGCCCAGCGAATCCAGGCGCTGATCCGTCAGCGCGGTTTCGTCGCGGGTGACCGTCTGCCCGCCATCACGGCGATGGCGCGCGATTTCGGCGTCGGGGCTCCGACGCTGCGCGAGGCGCTCAAGACGCTGGAGGCCGTTGGTGTCGTCGACATCCGCCACGGCTCGGGTGTGTACGTCAATCGGCCCCAGGAGTCGCTGATCATCGGAAACCCGGTGTATCAGGCACCGGCGACCAAGAAACTCCTGCTCGACCTGATCACGGCGCGCTTGCCCATCGAGATGCTGAGCGCGCAGCTGGCCGCCGAGCACGCGACGGCGGCGCATCTCAAAGAAATGGAACGCCTGCTCGCCCGCGCCGACGACCACCTCGGCGACGACGACGTGCTGAACGAAACGAACATGGCCTTCCACCGGCAGATCGCCATCGCGTCGGGCAACGGCGTGGTGCGCCAGATGCTCGAAGTCCTTACCAGTCTCTTCACCCGCGAGCAGCGGATGATCCTCGACATCCAGAACGAGCGGCGCAAGGATCACGCCGAACATCGCGGGATTCTGGCCGCGCTGGAGCAGCGGAACGCCGGTCTCGCCGGCCGCCGCATGCACGCGCATCTGGCGCACGTCCAGCGTGTGCTGGCCGCGTGGGATCCCGTGCGCGAACCCATCAACTGAATCCGACCATGGCATCCAGCCCCTTCAACCTCACGGGACGCGTCGCCGTCGTCACCGGTGGCTACGGTGTCCTCGGCGGCAGCATGGCGCGCGGATTGGCCGAGGCGGGTGCCCGCGTCGCCATCCTGGGACGGCGCCCGGATCGTGTGCAGGAAGTAGTGCAGGCGCTTGTCGACGACGGACACGAGGCGCACGGACTTGTCGCCGACGTTCTCGATGACGCCACGTTGCACGCGGCGCGACAGGAGCTGCTGGACACCTGGGGGCAGATCGACATTCTGCTCAACACGGCCGGCGGAAACGTGCAGCGCGCGCGCACCGACCACGGGCCCGTTTTCACTCTCCCGCTCGATGCTTTCGACGAGGCGTTGCGGCTGAACTTGCATGGCACCGTGGTGCCGTCGCTGGTTTTCGGTGAGGCGATGGCGCAGCGCGGTCGCGGCTCTATCGTGAACATCTCGTCGATGGCCGCAATGCAAGCCATCAGCGGAGTCATGGCCTACTCGATGGCGAAAGCGGCCATCGACAACTTCACCCGGTGGATGGCCGTCGACCTGGCGCGTCGTTGCGGGGCGGGACTGCGCGTCAATGCGATCGCCCCCGGCTTTTTCGTGTCGTCGCAGAATCGCGCGGTCCTCATCAATCCCGACGGCAGTCACACCGATCGCGCGCGCACCATCATCGCGCGCACTCCGATGGCGCGCTTCGGCGCGACCGATGAACTCAACGGGGCACTCCAGTTTCTGTGCAGCGACGCCGCGTCGTTCGTCACGGGCACCGTCATTCCCGTGGACGGTGGTTTCAGCGCCTTCAGCGGCGTCTGATCTGCAGCCCTGATCTGCAGCCCTGATCTCCACTTTCCTCTGCTCAACGCATGAAGCTCGGACTTGGATTGTACCGCAGTTTGCTCACGACCGACAACTTTCAGTTTGCGAAGCAGGCGGGGGTGTCGCATCTCGTCGTGCACCTGGTCAACTATTTCGCGGGCGCTACGCCCAACCTCACCAGCGGGCCGAATCGGCTGGGGTGGGGCGTCACGCAGAACCAGCAGGTGCCGTGGAACTACGACGACCTGCTGCGCATCAAGCGGGAAATCGAGCAGCACGGGCTGGTGTGGGAGGCGATCGAAAACTTCGACCCGTCGCACTGGTATGACATCCTGCTCGATGGCCCCAACAAACGCACGCAGATCGAACAGCTGAAACGCACCATCCAGATGATCGGGCGCGTCGGTATTCCCATCATGGGCTACAACTTCAGCGTCGCGGGCGTGTGGGGATGGACCAAGGGGCCGTTCGGCCGAGGCGGCGCGAAAGCGCTTGTGTACGACGAGTCGACAACGGACATCACGGTGCCGATGCCCAACGGCATGGTCTGGAACATGGTGTACGATCCCGATGCGCCCGACGGCGTGGTGGGTCCCGTGTCGAATGACGAGCTATGGGAGCGCTTTCAGTGGTTCCTGAGCGAAATGCTGCCGGTGGCCGAAGAAAACAACGTCCGGCTGGCGCTGCATCCAGACGATCCGCCCACGGAGGTGCTACGCGGCACGGCGCGCTTGGTGAATCACCCGGACAAGTATCAGCGCATGCTCGATCTGGTGCCGAGCCCGGCGAGTGCCCTCGAGTTTTGCCTGGGCTCGATTGCCGAGATGCCGCAAGGCGACGTGTATGACGCGATCACGCACTACGGCCGACAGGGGAAGATCGGGTACGTCCACTTCCGCAACGTGCGCGGCAAGGTTCCGCACTATCAGGAAGTGTTCGTCGACGAAGGCGACATCGACATGATTCGCGCCGTGCAGGCACTGCGCGATGTCGGCTATGATGGCGTGCTCATCCCCGATCACACGCCCGAGATGACGTGTGGAGCACCATGGCATGCCGGAATGGCCTATGCGTTGGGCTACATTCGTGCGGCGATGCAAGCCGTAGAGCGTCTGTCGCCACGCCAGGTGGAGGGTGTGCGCTGATGCGTATGACCCTCCGCTGGTTCGGCCCGCAGGATGCCGTGTCGCTGCAGCACATTCGCCAGATTCCCGGCGTGACCGGCGTAGTGAGTGCACTCAACGAGCCGGCGATCGGACAGAAATGGTCGCGCGAAGCCGTCACCGAACACGCACGACGTATCAGCGATGCCGGCTTGCGCTGGGACGTCGTTGAGAGCATCCCGGTCTCGGAAGTCATCAAGCTGGGTGCGGCCGAGCGCGACCGGCATGTGGATGCGTGGTGTGAAAGTCTGCTGAACGTATCGCGCGTGGGCGTGACGGTGGTGTGCTACAACTTCATGCCGATCTTCGACTGGATGCGCACCGACCTGTCGCGTGCGCAACCCGATGGCAGCACCTCGCTGGCGTACGATGATGCGCAACTGTCGCAGATCAATCTCGACGACGGCACCGGCGACCTGCCCGGGTGGGGGGCGGCCTACGATGGTCCGACGCTGCAAGCGCTGCTGTCGCAGTGGCGGACCGTGAGCAGCGAGCAGCTCTGGGAGAATCTCGCGTGGTTCCTTGCGCGCGTGGTGCCTGTCGCCGGCGAAGTTGGTGTGCGCCTGGCCATTCACCCGGACGATCCACCCTGGCCAGTGTTCGGTCTGCCGCGCATCATCACCGATCACTCGGCGCTGCGCCGATTCACCAGTCTGGTGGATCACCCCGCCAACGGCATCACCTTCTGCACGGGTTCGTTGGGCTCGCGAGCCGACAACGACCTGCCGACGATGATCCGTGAGCTCGGTGCGCTTGGTCGCATTCATTTCATGCACTGCCGAAACGTGCGTCGGACGGGCCCGCGGCAGTTCCATGAAGTGGCGCATCCATCGGCGTTCGGCGACGTGAATATGCGCGAGGTGATGTCAGCCCTGGTCGACGTGGGATTCGATGGGCCGATGCGACCTGATCATGGGCGCGACATCTGGGGCGAACACGGCCGGCCCGGATACGGTCTGCACGACCGGGCACTCGGCGCGATGTACCTTCAGGGCCTCTGGGAGGGTGTGTCAGCCAGCGCGTCGCGGGGCTCGACGGAAAACTGAAAGACAGTGCGCGAGACGAATCGTTCCCCCGGTCGCAGGATGGCCGAGGGGAACGCGGACTGATTCGGCGCGTCGGGGAAATGCTGTGTTTCGAGCGCGACGCCGGCATGATGGCCGTAGATGATGCCATGTTTGCCGCGCACCCCCTGATGGAGTGCGTTGCCGGTGCACAACTGGACGCCGGGGGCCGTGGTGAGCACCTCCAGGCGCCGCCCGGTGTGGGGCTCGTAAAGTCGGGCCGCCAGACGAGGCGCGTCCGAACGGGGCGTGTCCAACGCAAAGTTGTGATCGTATCCGTGACCAAGGTGCATTTGCGGGTCGGGGGATTCGATACGAGATCCGATCGGCTGTGCGACCCGAAAATCGAAGGCTGAGCCGTCGACCGAACGGAGCTCGCCAGTCGGGATGAGTGCGGGGGTGACGGGCGTGAAGTGCGACGCCGGAATGGTCAGGTAGTGCCCGAGGATGTCGGTCGTCGAGCCACCACCGAGATTGAAGTACGAGTGTTGTGTCGGACTGAACGGCGTGGCGCCGTCGGACGTCGCCTCATAGTCCACGATCAGGGCGTTGGTCGCGGTCAGCGTATAGGTCACGCTGACGGCCAGGTTGCCCGGGTACCCGCCTTCACCGTTCGGGCTGCGCATCGTGAGGCAGACACTGCTGCTGTCATTGGCGCGCGGCGGCACCAGCGTCCAGGCACGGGCATGAAAGCCCAACGCCCCGCCGTGCAGGTGATTGGTGCCGTCGTTCGCTTCGAGGTGGTAGGTGCTCCCGTCGAGTTGAAACTGCGCGCCCGCAATACGGTTTGCGTATCGGCCAACCAGCGCGCCGAAGTAGTGCCGATCTCGGAAATAGTCTTCGACGCCCGGGCATCCGAGGACGACGTCGTCGATCGTGCCATCACGATCGGGCACCGACAGAGACTCGATGATGCCACCGAAGGTGAGTATGGAGACGGTCATCCCGTGATGATTCGCGAGCACGATGCGATGAATCGGGTGTCCGTCATGCACGGCGACGTCACGCTCGACGCGACGCGAGACGCCCGTGGGGTCGGGTTTCACGTCGGGCAATGTGTCGGCGGTTGGGGCCGCTGTATCCATCGTCAGGGTGTCGCCGAGTAGCCGTACAGTCCGAAGACGGCCCCCACGAAGCCGCGCGCGACCTTGGTGCTCAACACGCGACCGTCGACATCACCCTTCAGCAGGGTCCACTGGTCTGGCTTCGTACCGTAGTAGAAATCGTAGGCTGCGCCGCGGGCGACGATCTTCAGGAACACGTCCTGTCCTTCAATCGGCGCGGAGGCCAGCACCGTTGGGGCGTTCTTCGTGCGTTCACCGGCCTTCTCCTCCAGTCGCACCACCGTCTTGCCGCCGTCGAGCATAACGGCCAGGAAGTAACTGAAGTCATCGTTCTGGAACGCGATCAGTCCCGCCCGGTCGCTTGGCTGCGCCGGTGCATATCGCATGTGCGTGGACGCCGACGCATTCAGGTGCATCTGGCGGCGACCGACGAAGGACGGTTGTGCGCGCCGAGCGATGTCCTGATTGCGTGCTCGCAGGGTCAGCCATCCGGGCTGGCCCTTCAGATCGTACCAGCGTTCTCGCGGGGTGCGAATCTGCAACCAGTCGATCGCGAGTGTGGTGTCGGTGAAGTCATCGCGGTGTGAGAAGTTGCCGTGTGTCGGCCGCGGTGGTGTCGGGCCGACCGGGAGGACGGGCCGTGCGTGCACATACGGGATCGACAGGCCGTTCTCGAGAATGACGGGCCATCCGTCTTTCCAGGTCACGGGCAGCAGAAAAGACTCGCGACCGGTGTTGTAGTGATCCCCTTCGTACGGTCGCGTCGCGAGGAAGATGGCCCACCACTCGCCCGCGGCGGTTTCCACGAGCTCGGCGTGACCGGCCGAGGTGATCGGAAACGGACGCGTCGGGTCGAGCTTTCGCTGGGTGAGGATCGGATTGCCCGCGTAGGGCACGTACGGGCCAAACACATTCCGGCTGCGCAGCACGACCTGCGAATGTCCCTCGGCGGTCCCACCCTCGGCCGCCGTGAGCATGTAGTAACCGTCCTTGCGGAAGATGTGCGGCCCTTCGATCCAGATGGGTTTGGTGGAGAAGTCGACACCACCGTTCACCAGCATCGTTCGCGGACCAATCAGCTTTCCTGCCGCGAGGTCGAACTCCTGAATCCAGATGGCGCGATGGCCGTCGTATTGCGGCGGGCCGATCGGCGGGCCGTTGTTGAGGATGTATGCGCGTCCATCATCATCGAAGAAGAATGCCGGGTCGATCCCGTCGATTTCTTTCAGCCACAGCGGCTCGGACCAGGGGCCGGCGGGATTGGTCGCCGTGACCAGGAAGTTGCCGCCGCAATCGACACAGGTGTTCAGGACATAGAACGTGCCCTTGTGATGATTGATGGACGGCGCGAACACGCCACGCGAGATGCCCAGTGAATCGAAGTTCAGCTGGGAAGGGCGGTCGATGACGTTGCCGATCTGCGTCCAGTTGACGAGATCGCGGCTGTGATGAATCGGGATGCCGGGGAAATAGGCGAAGGTGGAGTTGACGAGATAGAAGTCGTCTCCGACGCGCGTCACGCTTGGATCCGGGTAGAAGCCCGACAGCACGGGATTGACGTAGTCCTTAGGACCCACCGTCAGGGTCGAGTAGACCGAGTCACGGCCTTCGTACGCAAACCAGTCGAACTGCGGATTGACGGTGGCTTTGGATGCGGTCGCGCACGATGTAAGCAGCACCGACGAGAGCAGCACGGGCAGGAGGGATGATGCGGCGGATGAGCGACGCCGGAACGCGCGGTGTGTCATTGTGGGGCTCCAGTGCGCCGGAAGCTCTCCGGCGGTCCGAGGTAGCTTGCGGGCAGTCCGCCTGCATCGATCACCAGTTTCTGCAAAACCACGCCCGGATCGACCAGCCAATAGCGCAGGACATGCGCACCGGGTCGGCGCAGCACGTGCGACGAGCTGGTGATCCGGATATTGTCAGCCACCGTCTTCTCCCACGCCTGCGTGGTGGTGTCGGTCGCGATGTTGATCACCTGCGGTGCCTCGTCGTCAACGGAAACGGCGTAGCGCATCCCGGCGGTGCGACCCGAGTAATTCAGGGTGGGCGAGAAGTAGGCGTGCACCCTGACCGTGCCGCTGTCCCGCATCCACACCTCATACTGCAGGTGTGGCGACGAACCCCCGGGCGTCTGGGACGTTGCGGTGGTCGGTGCCGAGGTCATGCCGGAAAGCGTTCGGCCAAGGTCGGGGATACGCTGCCATCGAACACCCGTAGACTCGACGACGCGTGAGGCGTGCTCCGCCTCGATCGAGACGAACCCCTCACCTTGCGCAAATCCTCGAATGCTGTCGCGCGGTGGGCCGTCGTTGTGTACCACGGCGCGCACTTCGCTCGAACTGTTGTTCGGTCCGGTGATGGTGATGGGCACCGAGAACGAGCCACGCGGCGCGGTGGCCCAGTCGACGTGTACGGCCAGCCGCTGCTCGGCGTCGACTACGCCCTGCGCGGGTGTAATGCGTATCCATGGTTGTGCGGCGCGCGCCGTAAAGGAAAACGCGGTTCGGCCCCGGTTGAACACATCGATGTGGCGTGTCTGGCGCGCGTACGGATCAATGGGCGCCAACGTCAACCCCCCGCGTGTCGGCAGTCCCGGGGGTGGGCCACCAGCGCCACGACCGGACGGTGGCGCCGGCCGATTCTGCTCGACCACCGCCACGCCCATGTCGGCTGCGACAGGCACGTGGATGATGTCGACCCGCGGCATGACGTTGCGCGGCGGCTCCTGCCAGTACGTGTAGCCGATGTGCGTCTGATCCATCATGTGGCTCCACTTCCCGCCACTCAGCTTCGTGTTGTAGTACGCACTGATCTCCGCATCCCGGTCAAAGAGCGCGCGTACACGGTCGGCGAGTGCGTTCGTCCGTACGCGCCCCTGGGATGCGTACAGGCGGTTGAAGCCCGTCGTGACATACAGCTCATGCTGGTTGGTATTGGCCAGAATCGGGTGCAGCACCAGCTGGTAGTACGCATCGCGCGCCTCGGTGGGGAGACGCGTTGCCAAGCGCTCCGCGCGATCACGCAGGGTATTCCAGTCAGCGACGATCGTTTCCGCCTCACGGAAGTTCGTGAGGCTGTACGTATCGGGATCGAGCAACTCCGGTTTGCGACGAGCGCTGTAGCGCAGGTACGTCGTGATCAGCTCGGCCGCCTCGGCGGCGTGCGCGGCGCCAAACTGCTGGGCGGCCCATCGCTCCGTATACGCCGAAAGTTGCGAGGCATCGATGGCCGACGGGTTCCAGGCGAAGTCCAGGAAGAACGAAATCGGGAACTCCATCGGCTTGAGATCACCGACGTTCACGATCCAGATGCGATTTGCACCATGCTCGTGTGCCAGCTGCATCTGCTGCCACACGCGCGCGATCGGGTTCGTGTTCAGCCACTTGTAGTTGCGCGGACCACCGACGTAGTCGAAGTGGTAGTAGACACCGAAGCCGCCTGGGCGTCCACGTTCCGCAGGCGACGGCAGCCGGCGGATGTTGCCCCAATTGTCATCGGCGAACAGCAGCGTGATGTCGTCCGGGACCCGCATGCCCTTGTCGTAGTAGTCCTGCACCTCTTTATAGAGGGCCCACAACTGCGGCGTGGCCGATGCCGGCTTGCCGGTGACCGACGAAATGATCTGGCGTTGGTCGGCGACAATGCGCTCCAGCAACGCGATATTGCTGCCTTCGGTCATCGGCATGTCGCCATCACCACGCATGCCGACCGTCACGATGTTCTCGCGCGTGCCCATGCGGGCAATGCCGCCGCGCCAGAACGCGCGCAGCGTCGAGTCATTCTGCTCGTAGTTCCAGGGGCCCTTGCCGTACCGGGGCCACTCCGCCTGCGCCCGCGTCAGCGGCTCGTGATGTGACGTGCCCATCACGATGCCATACTCGTCGGCGCGTCGGGCGTTGAGCGAATCATCGTCGGCGAAGGCGTTGCCCCACATCGCGGGCCACAGGTAGTTGCCCTTCAGGCGGAGGATCAGCTCGAACATCCGCTCGTACATACGATGATTGAAGCCGCCGAACTTCTCTCGTGTCCATCCCGAGAACGCCGGTGCTTCATCATTGATGAAGATGCCGCGATATCGCACGGCGGGTTCTTGCCGCACGTGTCGACCGGGCGGGACAAACAGTTGCCGTTGCACCGGGATCGGCACGTCCGCCCACCAGTGCCACGGCGACACGCCGATCTGCGCCGACAGATCATACAGGCCGTAGATGGTTCCGCGTTTGTCGCTGCCTGCAATCACCAGGGCTTTGGCGACGCCGGGAACCGGCCGCTCGATCACCTGCGTCACGGAGGCTTCCCACCGCCCAACGACGTTTGTCACGTCAAGGCGACCCGCCGAAATCAGGGCATCGATCGTGGGATTGCGTCCGATGGTTCCTGCGATCACCACCGTCTCGCCGCGAAGCGTGCCATCAATCTCGATGCCGGGGGTAGTTCCGCTGACGCGACCGATGTCAGTCTGCAGGTCACGCGCAGCGCGAATGACGCCGGCGTGATCGGCGGCACTTACCACGATACGCGTCGAGACACCGTTGGCACTCAGCGGAAAGCGATCCTGCTCCGGTGCGCTCGTGGTGTCGGGTCTCGGTGGCGGCGTCACTCTCGGCTTGGCAGGCACCGGCGTGATCACGATCGCACCAGCGCCGTGCCCCACGCCGTATCGCCCCGTCGCCTCGGTGGCGCTCAGCCAGCGGACCTCGGCCACCTGAGGAACGGCGATGGTGCGCAGCGATTCCACACCGCCCAAACGTACACTGCCGAGGTACACGACCACGGCGCTG
>CAZMGX010000021.1:0-27200 GCA_964565915.1 uncultured Gemmatimonas sp. | reverse complement strand
GTGGGCAGCCCGCCAACCAGAACAACGTCACGCTCGACGGCAGTTCATTCCTGTTCGGCTCGCTGCCGCAGAACTCCGTCCGCGCCGTTCGCGTCGTCACCAACGCGTACGATCCATCACGTGGTCAGTTCACCGGTGGGCAGGTCGCGACCACCACGTTGTCGGGAAGCGCCCGGACACAGGGCAATGCCACCTTCAACGCGCAGCTGCCGGGACTGCAGCTCCCGACTGTCGGCCGCAACACGTTTGGGCAGCGCTACACACAGGGCACCTCGAGCATCGGACTGGGCGGCCCACTGGTGAAGGACCAGAGCTACTACTTCGTCTCGGCCGAGTACGATCGTCGTGCGGACGTTCTCGCGTCGCTGCTCGACGGTACACCTACGTCACTGAGCAACCTGGGACTCAATTCCGACTCACTGCAGCGCTTTCTGCAGTTTGCCGAGCGCGCCGGGCTGACGTCACGCACCGGGGTGCCGAGCGACCGCGTCACCACGTCGCTGTCGACGCTGGCTCGCCTCGATTGGGACGTGAGTACGTCGCATGCGCTGATGCTGCGCGCCGACTACCGTCATACGTCGCAGAACGCGACGCGGCTTGGCGGTCTCGCGCTACCTGGTGTGGGTGGCACACAGTCCTCGGACGGTGGTGGCGTGATGGCGTCACTCACGTCGAGCCTTGGTTCGTTCATCAACGAGGCGCGCGCCTACGCCTCCGTAGATCGACAGGCGCTCGATGCGCTTCGCGACAGTCCACTCGGAATCGTGACGGTGACCTCGCGTCTCGACAATGACCGGTCCGGGCAATCGCAGCTGCAGTTCGGTGGCAATGCCAGTTTGCCGCGGCGCGTGGACTCGCGCCTGATCGAAATGTCAAACGAACTATCCTGGCTCGCGGGGACGGCACACCGCGTGAAGATTGGCGCGCTGGTCAACGACAACCGTGTGGCGATCGAGGGGACCGGCAATCAGCGTGGTACATACCTATACAACTCGCTCGCTGATCTCGACGCGGGTCGTCCGGCGTTGTACGCGCGGGTATTGAATGGCACCAGTCAACGCGCCGGGGCCACGAACGCTGCGCTGTACCTCGGTGATGCGTGGCGTTATTCACCATCGCTGCAACTGGTGTACGGTGCACGTCTCGAGACCACGCGACTTCCCGGCAGCCCGGCGTTGAATCCGACGGTCGAACAGGCCTTCGGTCGTCGCACGAACGAGTGGCCGATGACATGGCGGCTGACGCCTCGCGTCGGCTTCACCTACTTGCTGGGGAACGTCGCCGGCATCCCGGCAGGAACACTGAAGGGCGGCGTCGGTCTGTTCCGTGGGACGATACCCAACGGCCTGGTTGGTGCCGTCGCCAACGGGACTGGCTTGTCCGGCGCACAGTCGCAGGTCGTGTGCACTGGCGCGGCAGTACCGATCCCCGACTGGTCCGCGCTGGCCAACGATCCCGCCAGCGCACCGAGCACGTGCCTCGACCATGTGGCAGCGCCGGTATCGACCACGTTGCCGAGGCCGCAGGTCCTGCTGTTCGATCCATCGTTCGGCGCCCCTGAAGTGTGGCGGGCGTCGCTGGGTTTCTCGCGGCAGTTTCGCCTGCGATGGGCGGTGGCGGCCGATGCAGTCTATTCGTACGGACAACGGAATCCGTCGGCGCGGGACTTGAATCAGGGTCAGCCCGGCTTTGTGCTGGCCGGCGAGGGAGGTCGACCGGTATACGGTCAAGTGACCGACATTGCGACGTCCACCGGCGCGTCTACCGGCAACAGTCGGCGCGTCAACAGTGAATTTGGCCCGGTCCTCAACGTTGCGTCGGCCGCGACGTCGCGGGCGACCCAACTGACGATGACCATCGCCGGTCCGTCCTTGCGCGGTGGTGGCACGTCCGTGTCGTACACGTACAATCGGGCAACCGATCTTTCGAATGGCTTCGGACTCGGCACCGCCATTCCAACCACCGACGGGGATCCCAATCGACTGACGTGGGGCACCAGTGATCTGGAACGGCGTCATCAGGTGGTGGCGCAGCAGTTCTCGAGCTTCCCGCATGGTTTGGAGCTGTCGATCATCGGGCGAATGATTGCCGGGCCGCGCTACACACCCATGGTCAACGGCGACGTGAACGCCGACGGGCAGCGCAACGATCGCGCGTTCGTGCCGGTCGCCGACGGCACCTCGGCACTGGGCGCGGACATGACGAGACTGCTGGCCACGACCGACGCTCGCGCCGCCGCGTGCCTGCGAGCGCAGTCCGGTCGCGTCGCCGCACGCAACAGCTGCACCACACCGTGGACGCCGCAACTGGATGTGCAGGTGAACTGGAAGCCGCGCACGGTGCGCCTCGATGACCGTGTGACGCTGTCGCTGGTCGCGACGAATACGCTGGCTGGTGTGGATCGCGCGCTGCACGGCCGCAACGTGCGTGGGTGGGGACAGCCGATCGCGGCCGACCGGAATCTGCTGACCGTGAGCGGCTTCGACCCGGCCACGCGCCAGTTCACGTATGCGGTGAATCAACGGTTCGGCACCCCGACCGGTGTGCGCAATCCGTTCGGCGTGCCGTTTCAGTTGGCACTGCGTGCGCAGATCTTCCTCGGCACCGATCAACAGAAGGCGCAGCTGAAGGCGCTCACCGGCGGCGGCAAAACCGATTCCTCATCGATGCGCGCGCTGAAACAGCGCATTCTGTCGCAGGTCCCCTATCCGTTCGACAGCCTGCTCAAGGCCAACGACTCGCTGGGGATCAATCTGACGGCGGAGCAACGGGCCACGATCGCGCAGGTGGCAACACAGTATCGCACCTTCGTGGACGCGCGTGGCGATGAGCTGGCGACGCTGCTCAGCGCCAATGGTGGGCGACCGGACATGGGCGCGATGGCCCCCAAGCTCCAGCAGGTGAACATCGCCATTGTCCGCGAACTGCAGTTGGGCATGAAGCGAGTCGAGGGCAGCCTCACCCCGGCGCAATGGGCCAAGGTGCCGGACAAGATCAAGTTTCCGTTCGGACAGCAGCCGGGAGGCTGAGCACGCTCGGCATACGAGCGGCTCGCTCGTGAAGCCGAGAGTGACTACTGACTTCCGGCGGCGTCTGCCGGCAGTTCGATTGCGAAGCGCGCCCCGGAGTGGCCCCTGTCGCGCGCCTCGACCCACACACGCCCCTGCGATCGTGTGACCAGATCACGCACGACAGCCAACCCGATGCCAGACCCGGGCTGCGGGTTGTCCAGCACGTTGCGACCGCGGACAAACTCACGCCACACCTGCTCGCGCTCGTCGCGGGGAACACCGGGCCCTTCATCCTCCACCACGAGCCGGGTGATGGAACCGTCTGATGTTGCCGACAGGCGTATCGTTTGCCCCGTCGGCCCATATTTGATGGCGTTGTCCAGCAGGTTCAACAGCACCTGGTGCAGCGCACCGCGTTCGATGCAGGCGCCGACTGTGTCCGGCACATCGACGAGGATCCTCGCGTCGCGCTCGGCGGCGATCGGGATCATGACCGCGAGCGCCGCGCGCGCGGCATCCGCCAGGTTCACGATCGTCGTCGGGGGCGGTGGGGCCGACGACTCTGCCCGAACAACGCTGAGCGAACGCTCCACGAGCATGGACAATCGTTCGGCCTCCTTTTCGATCACACCGAGAGCGCGTGTGGAATCCTCGGGACCACCCATCAAGCCAAGGCGCAGCATCTCGGCGTACATGCGGATCTGCGTCAGCGGCGTTCGCAGCTCGTGCGACACGCTGGAGACGAAGGCACTGCGCAGGCGCATCGCGTCACTCTCCCGACGCAGGTGCGCCGCGCGCCACAGGGTCGCCGTGACGCCCATGATCAACAGCGCGAGCAGCGCAAAGACGGCGTCGGTGATGCGTAGCGACGTACTGATCAGGGACAGGAGCTCATCGACATCACGCTCACGCACCAGCAGCCATGGTGTGCCCGGTACTGGCGTGCGGGCGAAGACCACCGTCGTGCCGTAGAGGCCGCGTCCTATGCCGTGAGACGGCACGGACCGCTGCGCCAACACCTGGTCCCGGTACGCAGGATCCAGCGCGGGCAGTGCTTGCTTTGGCGCATGTCGCGCGGCGGCGTTCCGCGCCCCCGCGGTGCCGCCGGGGCGGCTCGATGTCACCACGACGACGGAGTCGCCGACGATCGACAACAGCGTCGTGCGCTGGGTCAGATCATCGTCGGCGGCGGGGTTGAAGTGCGAGAAGGTCGACTCGCTGGCGACGACGCTGAGGACAACCCAGGCACGCGCCGCCGTGTCTCCACCGACGGGGGCCAGAAAGTCGATGAGGCGCAGTGAATCGCTCTCAATCCGCACGCGCAGCCGATCGCCGGGCGATTTCAGCGGTTGCACCGTCGCCTGATCAAACCCCCCGACGGACGTCATGACCGCCAGTGCATGGGTCAGCGCGGTCGCGGGTCGTGCCGCCAAAGGCCCGGGTGCCGTCGCCAGCTGCGCAAAGACGTTCGCCTGTTTGGCACGCAGCAGTACCCATTCGTGCAGGATATCCGCAGACAATGCCGCGGACATCGGCAACACCGCTTCGTACTCTCCCAGAAACCCCTTCCGGACGTCCCGGTGATGCCAGAAAATGCCGCCCGCACCGGTCACGGCCATGGCGATGAGCAGCATCGCGCGTCGACGCGAGAGCCACGGGGGCAAGGCGCTCACCGGTCGAACCGATACCCGGTCTTCCACACCGTGATGATGTGCTGGGGATGCGCCGGATCACGCTCCAGCTTCTTGCGCAACTCGGCGATGTGAATGTCGACCGTTCGCGTTTGGACGTCCGGCGCGTGCCCCCATACCTCGCGCAGCAGTTGGACGCGCGACAGCGCCGCGCCCGGCTGCCGTAGCAGTGCCAGGAGGAGGTCATACTCCTTCGGCGTCAGGAGGATGGGCGTTTCCCCGCGAAAGACGCGCCGCGCCGATGGGTCGAACACGATGTCGTCGAAGGCAGGCAAGGTCATCGGCCGCTCCGCCGCCGCGTCGGTCGTGCTGCCTGGGGTCGAGCGGCGCAGCAGCGCACTGACGCGGGCCAGCAACTCGAGCAGCCCGAACGGCTTGGTGACGTAGTCGTCAGCACCACTGCGAAAGCCACGCACCTTGTCCGCTTCCTCACCCTTGGCACTGAGAATCAGGACGGGAGCGTCAATGCCTTCATCGCGAAGCGTGGCGAGGACGGCGAACCCGTCGACCACCGGGATCATCAGGTCCAGCACGATGAGCTGCGGACGCGCGGTCCGCGCCAGCTGCAGGGCGCGTGCGCCGTCGGCGGCCATCTCGACGTCATAGCCGTTGGCCTGAAAGGCGCGGCGCAGGCCGTAGGCGAGGTCTTCGTTGTCCTCGACGATCAGGATGCGTGCGGGCGTATGCGCCTCAGGGTCGGGAGCGCGGACGTCGTCCACGCGGCCGTCGGTGAGGGTCTCGGTGCGGATCATCGTCCAACGTACGCCGAGGCCCGATCTGGATGGTTGGTTCGCCGGTCCGAAAATGCAAGGGAATTGTAAGGCCGGACGCAGGTCTCACCGCAACCAACGCTCCAGGTGTTCGGCGACAAAGTCATCGTCGGTCAGGTCTGGCCACCGTGCCATCACGTGGCCAAGCGCGTCGCTCTGACCGGGCGACAGCACCTCATGCGTGTCGAAGGTCCAGGTCCCGCGCACCAGCCCCTGGCGGCGCAATACCTCGAGGATGCCGGGCAGGCACCCGGTGTACCCGTTGGCGGCATCGAATACGGCGGCGTTGGCCATCGTCAGCGCCGCGCCACGCGTCAGCCATTCGCGCGGTACGTTTGCGACGTCCGACGCGCGCCACGCTCGGATCTCGGCAAGCCATTCCACCGCGCGCTTCGTCCACACGGCCCACTGTCCCAGCAATCCGCCGACGAAGTGGCGGGTGTGCGCGCGGCCGCCCGACACCACGGGCACGTCCGTCACGAGGTCGGCGACGATGGCATCGTCGTTTCCCGTGTACAGCGCGATGTCGTCACGCCCGGCGTCGGCGATCGCGCGAACGACATCCAGCGTCGCATACCGGTCGAACGGTGCCACCTTGATGGCCACGACATTCGCAATCTCGGCAAACTCGCGCCAGAAGCCGTACGGCAGACGCCGACCGCCCACCGCGGGTTGCAGATAGAAGCCGAAGAGCGGCATCGTCTCGGCCACGTGCCGACAGTGCGTCAGGATCGCGGCGTCATCGGCATCGCGCCAGGCGCCCAGCGACAGCAGGCCGCAGTGGTATCCGAGCAGGCGCGCGATTTCGGCCTCCTTCACCGCGTTGCGCGTGTCGCCCACCAGACCCGCGACCCGCACGAAAGAGGTCTCGTCGCGCACGCGCAGGGCGGTGGTCGCGGTCTCCGCGGCGAGCTCCAGCACCGGCTTGTACAGGCCGATCTGCGGGTTGTGAATCGGGAAACCAGTCGTATGGACACCCACGGCGATACCGCCGGCGCCAGCCTCGACGTAGTAGCGGGTGAGCGCGCGCTGATGCCGTTCGTCGATCGTGCGCGTTGGCGTGAGGGCCAACGGATGCGCGGGAATCACTTGGCCGGCCAGCAGGTGCCTCCGCACGTTGAACGACTCGTTCGCCGCAATCAGGGAAGGCTCAGAACCGGCCATCACGCGCCTCGTACTTCGTGGGTTTGTTCAGCAGGCGACCATCGGCGCGAATCCACTCTACGGCCCACTCACACAGCGTGTCCAACGGCAGCGACTGATGCGGCAGCATGCGCGAAAGGGCGTCGACATTCGCGACCAGCGCCTCAGTCGCCGGTTCGCCCTCGAATTGTGCCGTCACGCCCGCGATCGCTGCCACGCGCTCGGCGATGTCGCGGACCGCGACGATCGGTCCGGTCACATTCAGCGCGGCCGCTGGTGCGTCCGCCGTTGGCGGCGCGGCGATCGACAGCCCGCGCAGCGCCAGGCGGTTCGCGTCGCCCTGCCAGATCACGTTCACGTGGCCGGTCGCCAGAGACACCGGCTCGCCGCGCAGCACCCGCAGCGCGATGTCGGTGACAACGCCGTATCTCAGGTCGCAGGCGTAGAACAGGCGGTACAACAGCAGCGGAGATCCCGTGCGGCGCGCCACCGACTCGAACACCCGCTCGCGTCCCATGCACGACGCGGCGTATTCGCCATCCGGACGCAAGGCGTCACCTTCGCGGGAGCCACCGTCAATCACGGTGGTGGCGCCGTACACGTTTCCGGTGGAGAAGCAGACGATGCGTGACCCGGCATACCGCTCGGCGGCGTGAACGGACGCCACGACATTCTGTGTCCATGTCCCAACGGGATCGCCGGTTGTGCCGAACTTCTGTCCGGCCATCCAGAGCACGTTCGGCGCGTCCGGCAGTCCAGCCACGTCGCGCGGATTCGAGAGGTCGGCGCGCACGATGGTGACCCCGGCGGCGCGTAGTCCATCGGCAACGGCGGGATCCGTGAATCGCGACACGGCCAGCACACGTCGCGAAACCTGACCGGCCAAGGCGCGCTTGGCCATGCGCGCCACCGTGGGGCCCATCTTGCCACCGGCGCCCAGCACCATCACGTCACCGGGCAGCGCGCTCAGGGCGCTGATGGTCGCATCGTCAGGAGCCGACAGGAACTCTTCGAGGGCGGATTCGTGGGCGTTCATGGGCGCTGCTAAAGTAGTTGGTGGGACGGGTGGTGCGCCGGCGCGCCATGCCAAAGTTAGCGGACAGGCCGCCGATCGCGTGACGCGGCGAGGACGCGGCGCGATCAGTCGATGTTCTCCGGCGATGCTATCCCACGCCGGTGTGCCGGCGTACTTTCCCGGCGACACCGCATCGCCCCGTCTGAATGAGGCGCCCCTTGGACGAATTTCGCATCCGTGTCGAGCAGGCGTTGCGTAGCGCGTACCTCGTCGAGCGCGAGCTCGGTGGTGGCGGCATGTCGCGGACGTTCCTTGCGACCGAAGTCGCCTTGTCGCGGAAGGTCGTAATCAAGGTATTGGCGCCGGAACTGGCCGACGGGATCAACGTCGAACGTTTCCAGCGCGAGATTCTGGTGGCCGCGCAGCTGCAACATGCGCATGTCGTGCCGCTGCTCACCGCGGGCGACGTGCAGGGGATTCCGTGGTTCGCGATGCCGTTCGTCGACGGTCCCACGCTGCGGGAGCGAATGGCCGGTGCGGCGATCTCGCGTGCGGAAGCGATCGCGCTCCTGCGCGACGTCGGTCGCGCGATGGCGTACGCACACAGTCGTGGCATCGTGCATCGGGACATCAAGCCCGACAACGTGCTGTTGTCGGCAGGAACGGCAGTCGTTACGGACTTCGGTATTGCGAAGGCGCTGTCCGATGCGATCAGGGACAACGGAGCGCACCGGCCGACATCGACGCTCACCCAGGTCGGGACCGCTATCGGCACGCCGTTGTACATGGCTCCGGAACAGGCCGCCGGCGACACCGTGGACCACCGGGCCGACATCTACGCCTTCGGCGCGGTCGCCTACGAGCTGTTGTGCGGCCGAGCGCCCTTTGCCGATCTCACCGGCATGCGACTGCTGGCCGCGAAACTGGCGGAGGCACCGCCGCATCTTCGCACGGTTGCGCCGGCGCTGCCCGAATGGTTGACATCAGTGGTGATGCAGTGCCTTGAGCGAGATCCCGAGCAACGGCCTCGGGACGCGACGGCGATCTTGCGCGCGTTCGACGGCATCATGAGTGGTGAGGGGATACCCGTTCCGGCATCGTCCGTCGCCGGGGTGTGGGTAAGCGCGCGGGTTGGACGCGGGGCGGCGCTGCTGCTGACAGGGTTCGTCTGCGCACACGCCAGCGTGGTGGGATTCGAGGCGCCTCCGCCCGATCGTCCTCGACGCGACGTGATCGTCGTTGCGGACTTTGCCCCACCCGGAGCGGATTCGATGCTCGGCCCGACGGTATCCGATCTTCTGCGAACGGATCTGGATCGTTCGGAGACGGTTCGTGTGCTGAATCACGAGCTGGTACGGTCAGCCTTGGCGCGCATGCGACGGGATAGTGCGCGCACCCTCACTTTCGACCTCGCGCGCGAGGTCGCCATTCGTGAGGGGGCCACCGCCGTTCTCGACGGGAAAGTGTCGCGGCTGGGTGACCGGTATGTGGTGTCGGCGCGGCTGGTCTCGACGGCAGGCCAACGCGAAGTGGCCACCTTCAGCGAGACCGCGGACAGCCCTGATGCCTTGATTGTGGCGATCGGCCAACTGGCACGTCGCGTGCGCAGCAGCGTCGGAGAAGGTGCGTCCGCAATACAACAGTCGCCGAGGCTGGACCGCGTGACTACCCCGTCACTGACGGCGCTTCGGCTGTTTACGCAGGCACGGCAGGTGGCCGCGGAAGCCGGCGACTACCGACTGGCGCGCCGGTTGCTGGACGAGGCCATTGCGCTCGACAGCGGGTTCGCGATGGCGTGGCGATTGCAGGCGATTGTGGCCAGAGGAGCCAACGACGATCCCGCGCGCCGAGACCTCGCCCTCGCATCGGCGTGGCGATATCGGGATCGGCTCACGGAGCGTGAGCGCGCAGTGACCGAATTCCACCACTTCGCAATGGGCCCGGCGCCTGATGTGGCCCGCGCTCGCGCCGTTGTCACCGAGTGGCTGGGGCGCGACAGCACGGATGTGGACATGCGTACGAATCTGCTGGCGCTGCATATCACGACTGGCGAGTGGGATGCCGCCGTCGCGGTCGGTCGTCCGTTGCTCGACCTGCTGCGAAACGACGCTCATGGACTACTGCTGTTCGGAACGGCTCTCCTCCAAAGCGGAGCGACGGCCGAGGCAGAGCAGGTGACAGCCTTGGCCCGTGCCCGATTCCCGAACCATTCGGCCGCGCTGGAACTGGCCGTGTACACGTTCATGGCCAGAGACCGGTTCGACTCGGCGGAAGTCCTTCTGCGCGAGGTGCGGGCGAATCCAGCCAGCAACTTCAACCGGAGTCTCGCATCCCAACTGCTCGCGTTGCTGCTGCAGCAGCAGGGGCGCGTGAATGACTACCTCTCCTTGACCGCCGACACCGCGCGCGAACGTTCGTCTACCCGCGAATCGAAAAGGCGGCTGTCGGCTGCGACGCGAGTGGATACCGCCTATGTGGCCGCCCTTTTCACCGGTGACCACGAGGCGTCTCGCGCCGCGTTGTCTCGGTCCGGTGCGACGCTCGGGAGTCTGCCGGACAGCGCGATCGATTGGGGACACATCGGTCTCACGGCCGCATTTGCCAAAGACGCATCCACGGCCGCCTGGCTTCGTGATGCGTATGCTCGAGTCACAGCGCCCAATGCGCCCAACCGCGCTCTCTACCTCACGTGGCTGGAGGGCAGCGCGGCCCTGGCCGCAGAGCGCTGGGATGCGGCTTTGGACCGGTTTCGCATCGCCGCCGGGCAGGCTGGCACGGCCTCGCTTGAAGTACCGTTCATGCTGGCGGCGGCGCACGACGGTGCGAGACGTGCGGACTCGGCGCTGTACTGGTATCGACGGGTCGCGGATAGCCACGATCGACTGAGCTATTGGGCGCCGCTTCGCGTCGTCGCGATACGACGTGCAGCGGCACTGGCCGATGCGGCGGGCGACGTGCGCTCGGCGCTCAAGTACTATGAGCAGCTCATCGGGCTTTGGGGAGGAGCGGATCGTTCGATGCAGCACGTGGTACAGGCAGCGCGAGCCCGCGTGGAGGCGCTCAGGGCAAGAGCATTTCCCGGATAGCCTGTGCAGCAATCACCGATCGACCTGCGCCTGCAACCGGTCGACATAGCGTGCGCCGTGCACCAGACGCGCGACCTGATCGAGCTCCTCACGTTCCGTCGTCGTCAACTCGACGCCGGTCGCCGCGACATTTTCATCCACACGATGCGCCTTCGAGGTACCGGGAATCGGCACGATCCAGGGCTGCTGCGCGAGGATCCATGACAACGCCACCTGTGCTGGCGTGGCACCATGCCGCGCCGCGACGCGCGCGACCAGTTCAACCACGGCCCGGTTCGCGCGACGATTCTCCGCCGACAGTCGCGGGATGTTGTGACGGAAGTCGTTTGCGTCGAAGGCCGTGCTGTCGTCGATCGTTCCCGTCAGGAAGCCGCGCCCCAGTGGACTGAACGGCACGAACCCGATGCCGAGCTCCTGCAGCACGGGAAAGATCTCCGCCTCCGGCTCGCGCCACCACAACGAGTACTCGCTCTGCAGCGCCGTCACCGGCTGCACCGCATGGGCCCGGCGAATCGTGTTCACCCCCGCCTCGGACAGGCCGAAGTGCAGCACCTTGCCCTCACGGACGAGGTCCTTCACCGTGCCGGCCACCTCCTCGATCGGAACGGCCGGATCGACGCGATGCTGATACAGCAGGTCGATGTAGTCGGTGCGCAGGCGGCGCAGGGAGTTTTCGACCGCGACGCGGATACGCTCGGGGCGACTGTTCATCCCGCCACGATTCTCACCTGTCACCGGATCGATATCGAAACCGAACTTGGTGGCGATCACGACGTCGCGTCGCACGGATGCCAACCCCTCGCCCACCAGCATCTCATTCGCAAACGGCCCATACATCTCGGCCGTGTCGAAGAACGTGACACCGGCATCGACGGCGTGACGCAGCACCGCGAGCATGGCGCCGTGCTCGCCTGGTGGTCCATAGCCGGAACTCATGTTCATGCAGCCGAGGCCGATGGCCGACACGGCAAGGGAATCGGGGCCCAGCAGTCGAGTCTTCATACCTGCAATATTGCCTCGCCGCGCAGTGAGAGCCGATACCCGACCTCCAGACTCTCCGTCAGTCCGAGGGCTTTCAGTTTCCGCACACGCGCCTTGAACGGCAGCTTCTCCATGCCGAGCATGCCGGCCAGTGATTCGGCTCGCGTTCCCGGGTGGCTCGCAATCAGCGCCAGGACCTGGCGTGTCCATGCCCCGGACTCGGTGCTGGCATCCATTCGGTCGAGTCGCTGACGCAGCGTCTCCGTTTCCGTCTCGTTTGGCAACGCCTCCCGCAGCGCGAGACGCGGGTCGGCCGTCAGTCCCCCGAACTCGATGCGATAGCACTCGCCGTCCGCCCGTTCGTCGAGAGCGCGGCGCAATGCGTCGAGATCGGTAAATCCGGCCTGACGCGCATCCGTCTCGCTGATGGCGTCTTCAGCCACGACCGTGACCGAGGCGATGCTCAGCTGGCCGATCGCCGTCAGCAGCGTACCCCCAGTGCGCACGGTGGGACGGCGCCAGCGCCGGAACGCGACCGTGATGGTGCCGTCGCGAATGCCGTTCAGGATGTTCGTGCGAAGAAGCATGTAAGACCGGGTTGCAACGGCGCCATCACCACACATCCCTCAGGATTGGTCGAGTACGAGCCGGATTTTGCGGAGCAAGGTCGTCGGTGTATATGGCTTCTGCAGGAAGGCGACCTCGGCGTGCAGAATCCCGTGCCGGACGACCGCGTCATCGGTATACCCACTCATGTACAACACCTTCATGTGCGGGAAGCGTGGCCGCAGCAATTCGGCGAGCTGCCGCCCGCTGAGCGCCGGCATGACCACGTCGGTCACCAGAATGTGGATGGGATCTTCCACGTCGGCCAGGAGACGCAGGGCCTCCGCGCCGCTGCCCGCCGACAACACCGAGTAACCATAAGCGCGGAGTGCCAGCACCGCGATTTCTCGCACTCCCTCCTCGTCTTCGACGAACAGCACCGACTCGCTTCCCCGGCCGATGGCAGTGGGTCCCGCGTCCTCGCCTGTTGCAGCAGGGAGCTCGTCAGCAGCGGGCAGGTACACTTTGAACGCCGTACCGACCCCTGGCTCAGAGTAGACGCCGATATGGCCGTGACTCTGCTTCACGATGCCGTGCACGACCGACAGTCCCATCCCCGTTCCGGCGCCCGCGCCTTTGGTGGTGAAGAACGGTTCAAAGATCCGGCCCTCCACCTCAGGCGCCATGCCCGCACCGGTATCCGTCACCGTCAACAGTACATAGCGACCGGGGCGGACGTCGAGGTGCACGTTGCTGAAGGGCTCATCCAGTACGACGTCCTTCGTCTCGATGGTCAGGCGACCGCCCTGCGGCATCGCGTCGCGCGCATTGACGGCGAGGTTCATGAGGACCTGGCCCATCTGTCCGGCGTCGACCTTGGTACGACTGATACTCGGGTCGAGGACCGCGGTGAAGACGATATCCTCACCGATCAGGCGACGCAGCATTCGCTCGGTCTCGTGCACGATCTCGTTCAGGTCGAGGAGCTGAGGTTCGACCACCATGCGCCGGCTGAACGAAAGCAGTTGCCTCGTGAGTGCGGAGGCGCGTTCACCCGCTCTGGTGATTTCCAGTACGCACGAACGCCGCGCGTCGTCCTCGGGAAGTTCCACCAGCAGGACTTCGCTGTAGCCGGCGATGATCGTCAGGAGATTGTTGAAATCGTGCGCGATACCTCCCGCGAGCTGGCCGAATGCCTCCATCTTCTGTGTCTGACGAATTTGCGCTTCCAGATTTCGGCGCTCCGTAACGTCGACCTGCACACCGACGAAATGCGTTAATCGCCCGCCTTCGTCGCGCACGGGCGTCACGGAGACGGCGTTCCAGAATGAGGAGCCGTCCTTGCGGTAGTTGAGCAACTCCACCGAACACTCGCGCCTTTCGGCGATCGCTCTCCGCAGCGTGGCCACACTTTGCGGATCGGTCTCCTCGCCTTGGAGGAACCGGCAGTTGCGCCCCATCATCTCGGCGGCCGCATATCCCGTCAGGCGCTCCAGGCCTGGGCTGGCATAGAGGATCGGATTGTCCGGCTGGTGCGGGTCGGTGATCAGGATGCCCTGCGAGACGGCCTGCATGGCGCGATCGCGGAGTTGCAGCGCGTCAACCGTTCGTTGCAGGTCTTCACTCGTGGCCGCCAGCTCGGCGGTCCGCTCACCGACGCGATACTCCAGCTCATCGCGCCCCGCGCGCAGCTGATCCTCGATGCGCTTTCGTTCCGTAAGGTCGCGAGTCACCTTGCCGAACCCGGTGAGCTCTCCCGTGTCCTCAGCGCGGATGGCGGTGATGATGACGTTGGCCCAGAATCGCGAGCCGTCCTTGCGGATCCGCCATCCCTCGTCTTCCGACCGTCCGAGCGCGGCCGCCACCGTCAGAAGCTGTGCCGGCTTTCCCTCGAGTCGATCCTCGGCAGAGTAAAAGCGGCTGAAGTGTGAACCCACGATCTCGGCCGCCGAGTATCCCTTGATACGCTCAGCGCCGGAGTTCCACGTCACGATCGTCCCCGTTGGGTCGAGCATGAAGATGGCGTAGTCCAGCACCGTCTCGACCAGGAGACGGAACTGGTCATCAACTCCTCGTCCGGCGGGATCCTCGGCGTGCATTGGCATTCTCGGTTTGACGGCACCACATCGCGCAAATGTCGCGACCCCGGCTCCCTGAAACCTGCCCTACACCAACGCGCTGGGCAACACGAACAACGGCGGCCGCTGCGCTTGCTACTCCCCGCGCTCCACCGCACCGTCAGTCGCGATGCCCAATTCAGCAGCCAGGCGCTGTCGCCCCTGCTCGATGCGATCACGCGCGATCTGCTTGAGCTTGGGAATATCCGCCAGCGTCATGGCACTCGTATCAATAGGCTCCAACACTTGGGCAATCGCCTTCGCGGGGAGAAACTGGAACGTGCCTTTCGCCATCGCGCCGCGCGTCCCGGCGACCGCGATGGGCAGCACCGGCGCGCCCGCCTCGATCGCCAGTCGAAATGCCCCGTCCTTGAACGGCAGCATCTCCCACGTCTTCGACCGCGTCCCCTCCGGGAAGATCATGATCGACACTTTCTTCTTCAGGCGATCGCGGCACTGGTTGATCGCGTCGATGGCCGACTCACGCTTGCCGCGAATGAGCTTGATGTCGCCGGCCATCTGCATCATCCATCCCATGCAGGGGATCTTGAACATGGTATCCTTGCTCAGCCACTTCATTTCCCACGGAAAGCAGCTGATGAGGAAGACGTCGGCGTACGACTCATGATTCGCCACGACCACGTACGGGCGGCGCGGATCGGCCAGCGTGCCACGCGTCCGGAACTTCCACAACCCATTCAAGCGCATGGCCCACACGCCGACGAGGCGGAACGCACGCCCCGCCGCGTAGCGGCCGGGGTCGAACGGCGCCGTGACGGCAAAGATGGCGGCTACGATCGGCGTGCCGAGGATCACGATCAGCACCGTCCACGTCCACGCCCAGGCATTCAGCAGTCGCTGCATCAGGCCTCGTCGGTGGACGAACCCAATGAACCGTTCTTGCGAACCGTGATCGAGATGGTCATGGAGCAGAGAGAAGAGTAGGGCTCATGACGCGCCAGCCACGATTTCGCGGGCTGCGATCTCACCGGCGTGGCGCTTGAGACGCTGGATCATCGCGTTCAGACCCGTCTCCCGGGCACCCAAGCCGATGTCCTGCATGAGCAGTCGGACGACGTCCGACGGCAGTGACAAAGTAACCGCTGGCGGCTGGTCATTCACGGCGGCGAAGACGATTGCCAGCACCGCGGCCACCGTGGGTGACTGCCGGGCATTGACGTCGGCATAGAAGTGTACCGTGCCATCGTCCCGACGCTCCGCAAAAATGTCGACCCGCGTCTGGCATTCGGGCACGGTGAACGCGGCGCGATCCAGGACCGCCAGCCGTTCGGGTACGGGCTGCAGCTTGCGCGACCAGGCCAGCAGGGCCTGCATCTTGTCGTCACGTTCGAGCAGGCTGAACTGCCGCAGGGTCTTGGCCAGCACCGGCGGTAGGGACTCGCCAGTGGGGTGAGTCGCCGGTGCCGTGGGCGAGGGCGTCGTGTCAGACATGGGCGAAGAGAATCGGCGCTGGGCGTCCCGGTCAAGCGTCGCGACGGCATATCACGCCTTCCGGTTACGCAAACCGGACTATCTGCGATTGACGCGGCGGTCCGGCCACAGGAGCTTGCAGGGATGAATGCTCGCACCGATCGATTCGGGTTGCCGGCGCTGCGGTCGCTGCTGACGGTGCTCGCCGTCTCCGCGTGCCGGGCGGGCGATGCCCCCGTCGTGGCCGTCGGCACGCTGGAAATGGTCGAGATCGATGTCGGGCCCCTGCAACCGGCCCGTGCCGTGCGCGTGATGGTCCACGAAGGCGATGCCGTACGAGCGGGCGATACGCTGGCCGTCTTCGTGACACCGACCCTTGCTGCGTCGGCCGCGCAGGCTACCGCCCGGTTGGAGTCGGCCCGCCAGGCCGAACGGGAGGCGAGTCGCGGGTCGCGGCCAGCGGAGATCGCCCGGGCCGAGTCCGACCTGCGCGGGGCAGTGGCCGAGGCCGAGCGCACGGCGGCGGACCTGGCACGACTGACCCCGCTGGCCTCGCGCGGGGACATCAGCAAGGCGCAGCTGGATGCGGTGCAAGGCGCGGCCCGCGTTGCCGCCGGACGGCGCGACGCTGCCCGCGAAGTTCTCCAACTGGTGCGCGAAGGACCGCGCGGTGAACGCAAAGCGGCCGCGGCGGCCGAGGTGCGCGGGGCCGCCGCCGCTGCCGACGCGATCACGGCCACCGCCAACGATCTCATTCTCCTCGCGCCGGTAGACGGCGTCGTGACCAGCCGCAATGCGGAGCCTGGCGAAGTCCTGTCAGCCGGCCAAAGTGCGATCACCCTCGGTCAGCCAGCCCGTCCGTGGGCGCGCATCTACGTCTCGCAGTTCGTGGTGCCGTCGCTGCACGTAGGGGACACGCTGGTCGCCCGCATCGACGGGGACAGCGCACGTTATCCCGGACGCGTCGTCTCGATTGCCAGCAAGGCCGAGTTCACACCTCGGGTGGCGCTGACGGAGCAGGAACGCGCGGACCTGCTGTTCGGTGTGAAGATCGAATTCGACGCGAACACCGATCGGTTGCGCGCGGGCCTGCCGATTACCGTCGAACTGCCGACATCCGTCGGCGCGGTGAGCAAGCGCGTGCCGTCGCCCTGACCCGTGAACCTTCCGTCGGTCGTTCACACGAAGGGGTTGCGCAAGGTGTATGGCGAACTGGTCGCCGTCCACGGACTCGATCTCGATATCCGGCGCGGCGAAGTCTTCGGCTTGCTCGGTCCGAACGGCTCGGGCAAGACGACCACGATCCGCATGTTGTGCGGCCTCATCTCGCCGACGAGCGGCACAGCCGATGTCGCCGGCATTGACGTCGTGCACGACGCCGAACGGGTGCGCCGCCGCATCGGCTACATGTCGCAGCGCTTCGGGCTGTATGACGATCTCACGGTCAGTGAGAACCTGCGCTTCTACTCGTCGATTTACGGCGTCGTGGGCGACGATCGGGCCGCACGCCTGGCCGCACACGCCGAGGATCTCGGGCTCACGGACCGGATGGCGCAGATGGCCGGCACCCTGAGTGGCGGCTGGAAACAACGGCTGGCGCTCGCCTGCGCCACTGCACATGGCCCCGACCTCGTGTTCCTCGACGAGCCAACCGCGGGCGTGGACCCCGCGGCTCGTCGCACTTTCTGGGAAACGATCTATCGGCTGGCCGGTCGCGGCACCACGATCCTCGTGACCACCCACTACATGGACGAGGCCGAGCGGTGCAAGCGGCTGGCCTTCCTGTCGCGCGGACACCTGATCGCGCTCGGCACGCCACGCGAGATCACGACGCAGTTCGGGACGACGAACGTCGAAGAAGTGTTCGTGATGCTGCAGCAACGCGACGAAGCAGAGCGGGTGGCCCGATGAATTGGCTGCGCCGATGGACCGTCTGGCCGATGCTCTGGAAGGAGTTCATCCAGTTGCGTCGCGATCGACTGACCTTTGCCATGATGACGATGCTGCCGGCGGGGCAGCTGGTGCTGTTCGGGTATGCGATTCAGACGGACGTGCGGAAACTGCCGACGGTGGTGCTGGACGAATCACGCACGTCGGAGAGCCGAGCCCTGATCCAGGTGCTGGCGAACACCGACAACTTCACCATTGTCGCGTCGGTGCCCAGTCGGGCAATGGCGCAGCGGTGGATCGAGCGTGGCGCAGCGCGGGTGGCCTTGATCATTCCGCCCGACTATCAACGCGCCCTGCGGCGTGGTGAGACCGGCCGGGCGCAGATGCTGATCGATGCCGCCGATCCGCAATCATCCGGCGCTGCGATTTCCGGGGCGCAGCTGGCGGCCCAGGCGCGCGGCGCACAACTGCTGGCGACGCAGTTCAAGATCGTCCCGCCGGTGGAGATCCGCGTCAGGCCGTGGTACAACCCTGCGCAAGCGAGCGCGATCTTCATCGTACCCGGCATCGTTGGCGTCCTGCTCACCATCACGATGACGCTCATTACGTCCACCGCCGTCGTGCGCGAGCGTGAACGGGGCACGTTGGAACAGCTCATTGTCACGCCGATCGGGAAAACCAGCCTGATGCTGGGCAAGCTGACCCCATTCGTGCTGGTCGGCTATGTCCAAATGACGGTGGTGCTGCTGCTGGGCACCGTCGCCTTTGCGGTGCCGATCCGTGGCAGCCTGACGCTTCTGTACGGGCTGGCGCTGGTGTTCATCGTGGCCAGTCTGGGGGTCGGCCTGCTGATCTCGACGATCGCGCGCAACCAGCTGCAGGCCATGCAGTTGAGCTTCTTCTTCATGCTCCCCAACATCCTGTTGTCGGGCTACATCTTCCCGCGAGCGGCGATGCCCGAGCCGGCGCAATGGCTGGGGGCGTTGCTGCCCCTGACCTGGTTCCTCGAGATCCTGCGTGGCGTGCTCCTGAAGGGCATCGGTATCCGGGATCTCTGGCAGGAACTGGCAATCCTGATGGCGTTTGCCGTCGTACTCTTGGCAGTCTCGGTACGCCGGTTCTCGAAAACGCTGGACTGACGAAGGCGCGGGAACCGAATACCGTACCTTGGGCTATTCTATTGGGGTGGGCAACAGCCATGCCGTGCCCGCTCCGCCCGAGGGATTCCTTCGACCCTGATCGTGCCATGCTCATTCGCCGCCCCGACGACATTCCGTCCTCCGAGATCACGCCGGAGTCGACCTACCTCGACCGCCGGTCATTTGTCGGCGCGGCCGGTGCAATCGCCCTCGGCACGGTGCTGGCCCCGTGGGACCTCTCTGCGGCCGTCGGAGGGGCACGCCGCCAGGACGACAAGCTCACGTCCGAAGAGGACGCGACCAGCTACAACAACTACTACGAGTTCGGGACCGGCAAGGACGAGCCCAAGGAGATGGCGAAGAACTTCAAGCCGAAGCCCTGGAGCATCGAAATCGCCGGACTCGTCAAGACGCCGCGACGGATGGATTTCGACGCGCTGTTCAAAGGGCTTCCCGTTCAGGACAAGGTGTATCGCCATCGCTGTGTCGAGGCGTGGTCGATGGTGATCCCCTGGCAGGGGACACCGCTCCGCGACATCGTCGCCCGCTGCGAACCGCTGCCGAGCGCGAAATTCATCGAATTCACGACACTGTTCGATCCGCGGCGCATGCCGGGTCAAGAGGTGCCCGCGCTGCCGTGGCCGTATAAGGAGGCGCTGCGCCTGGACGAGGCGATGCATCCGCTGGCCATGCTCGCGACCGGGATGTACGGCAAGCCGCTGCCCAACCAGAATGGCGCGCCGGTGCGGCTGGTCGTTCCGTGGAAGTACGGCTTCAAGGGCATCAAGGGGATCGTGAAGATCCGCTTCACCGACACCATGCCGCGCACGACGTGGAACGACGTCGCGCCCAGTGAATACGGCTTCTACGCCAACGTGAATCCGGCGGTCGACCACCCGCGCTGGAGCCAGGCCAAAGAACGACGCATCGGCAACTTCCTCAAGATTCCCACGTTGCCGTTCAACGGATACGCCGATCAGGTGGCGTCGCTGTACGCCGGCATGGACTTGCGAAAGAACTACTGATGGAGCTCGCCTGATGGCCGCCGCCCATGAAGGGGTGACGGCCAGTTCATTGCTGGAGCGCGTCGAACCCGTCGTGCGCCGGTTCATCCGGCCGGTGTTGTGGCTCGTCGTGATCGTGCCGCTCGTGTGGTTGGTGGCGCGCCTGCTGCTCAGCGAGCTGGGTGCCAACCCGATTGAAGCGTTGGAGCACGAGACCGGTGAGTGGACACTGCGACTCCTGGCCGCCTCGCTCGCCGTGACGCCTCTGATCACGTTCACCCGGTGGGGGTGGCTGATTCCGCAGCGGCGGTTTCTCGGGCTGGCCGCGTTCACCTATGCGACGATCCATCTCCTCGTCTACATCGGTGTCGACCAGTTCTTCGATCTCAGCGACATCGTCGAGGATGTGCTCAAGCACCTGTATGTGACGGTGGGGATGGCCGGGTTCCTCATGCTGCTGCCGCTCGCGATCACGTCAACGAAGGGATGGATCCGGCGGCTGGGCGGGAAGCGATGGAACCAGTTGCACCGTCTGGTCTATCTCGCGGCCGTCGCGGGGGTCGTGCACTACCTGTGGGCCGTGAAGAAGGACATCACTGAACCCCTCCTGTACGGGGCCGTGTTTCTGATTTTGTTCGCGCTGCGTTTCGTGCGGCCGCGCAAGGTCGGGAAACCTGCAGCGGGTCGGGTCGCGCCAGCGGCGTGACGGTTCGGTAACGACGGGCGTCAATCAGGGACGACTTGCCAGTCCGGGTGCCGACGCCGGCCCCCGCACGCGGCCCCGAAAGGGGCTGTCGCCTTCGTGCTTCCCGCGCGCCCCGGCTCCCCTGATGTCCGTACCGGTCGACGCACTGTTGCGTCGCTCACAGCCCACGCCACCCGTTTCCACCGGGCCCCTTGGGGTGCCGGCGGTTGCGTCTGCCGCCGGTCCGCGAATCCTCGACGCGCGGGCGGCCTGGATTCTCGGCGCAGCGACGGTCGCGACGGCCGCGCTCTGCAGTTGGCTGTACCTCGCCACCCGCCATGGTTCCACCGCCACACTCGGCCCGACACTCGGGACGGTGCTGGTCTTCGCGGCGGCCGTCGTGCTTGCGATACGCACGTCACGCGAGCTGCGGCTCGATCAGGGAAGTCGCCGCTGCTGGCGACGCATCGCGCTTGCGATGACTGTCAACGCCCTCGGCGCCATCATCGCGTCGACCGCGGGTACGCTCATGGCGCCATCGCTCGCCCGCGGGCTCGCTGCCTATGCGGGACTGGCGGCGCAGGTGTTGCTGCTGGCGGCCTTGTTGCAGAAGCCGAGCGCGCCGCGGGCGCTGCTCGACCGTGCGACGATGTGGCTGGATGCAGCGACGGTGGTCGTCGGCGGACTGTTGGTGATCTGGTTCGACATCCACACGCGTTTCCCGACCGGCTTGCCGTCCACGGTGTGGTCGTTCCTGCTGCTCCACCTCGCCGTGATCGTCGACTTCGTGCTGCTGCTCGTGGCCTCGTTGTTGTGGCGCCGCACGCTGCTGGCACGCCGCGCGCACGTGTTGCTGCTGCTGGCGGTAGCCATCGGCGTCAGTGTCATCGCGCATGCGGCCGACGTGCTCGCGTTGCGCGCCGACGGGACGACCCCTTCCTGGCACACGGTGTTCGCGCCGGTGAGCGCCTTGCTCTTCGGCGTTGCCGGGTGGCTCAAGCAGGCCACGGCCGGCGCCCTCGCCGTTCGGACCGCGGCCCACACCGCACGCGCGCAGCTGAGTGGCAGCATCGTTCCGTACATCGCGGTGTTGCCGGGCATCTTCCTGCTCTTCAAGGCGATGCAGGATCAGGGCACACAGCCGCTCGGTGGCCTGGTCGTCGGCGCTGTGATTCTGACGTTGCTGGCCTTTGCCAGACAGTTCGCCTCGGCACGCGAAACCGTGCGGGCCTTGACTGAATCGGCTGCGCGTCACAACGAGGCGCGCTTTCAGGCCCTCGTCCAGCACTCGAGCGACGTGATCACGATTCTCGACGCGAGCGGGGTGATCCGCTACGTCAGCCCCTCGGTGGCAACGGTGCTCGGTCACGAACCGTCCCGGCTGATCGGAACGCGGCTGTCGGAGCTCGTCCATCCGGAAGACATCGATGGGGCGACGCAGTTCCTGGCCGACCTGTCACGTTCGGCGGGACCGCGCGCCACCCCGGCGCGCATGCCGCGCGCGTTCAAGCGTGAGTGGCGCGTGGCACACGCCAATGGCGACTGGATGACCGTCGACAACGTCGGGACCAACCTGCTCGCCGAGCCGGTGATCGAGGGCCTGGTGCTGAACACGCGTGATGTCACCGAACAGAGCGTGATCAAGCAACAGTACATGCATCAGGCATTCCACGATCCGCTCACCGATCTGGCGAACCGTTCATTGTTTCTGTATCAGGTGGGTCATGCCCTGGCGCGCGGCGCGCGACATAAGCAGGCCGTGACGGTGTTGTTCCTCGACCTCGACAACTTCAAGACGGTCAATGATTCACTCGGCCACGCCGCCGGTGACCGTCTGCTTGTCGAAGCGGCACGTCGGCTCGGGTCGTGTGTGCGCGACAGCGATCTGATCGCGCGTCTGGGGGGCGACGAGTTTTCCGTGCTCATCGAGGATGCGCCCAGCGTCGACGAAGTCCTGCTGATTGCCGAGCGCATCGCGTCCGCCCTGTCGCGCCCGTTCACGTTGGGCGGGAAAGAAGTCTTCGTGAGTGCGAGTATCGGGATCGCCCGCACGTCGCGCGGTGAGACCTCCGACGAGTTGGTACGCAACGCTGACGTGGCGATGTACGTGGCCAAGACGCGCGGCAAGGGTATGCACGTGCTCTTCGAACCGGAGATGCACACGGCGGCGTTGGAGCGACTGGTCGTGGAGGCGGACCTGCGCGCCGCGATCGATCGCGAGGAGTTCTTGCTGGAGTACCAGCCGATCGTGCTGTTGGGAACAGGCGAGATCATCGGCGCCGAGGCACTGGTGCGTTGGGCGTGTCGCGAACGCGGGACCGTACCACCGAGTCTGTTCATCCCGATCGCGGAGGAAACCGGGTTGATTGTGCCGATCGGCCGTTGGGTGCTGCGACGCGCGTGCCGCACGGCCTATCAGTGGGAGCAGGAGCGTGGGCATCCCATGCGTATCACGGTCAACCTGTCGGGTCGCCAGCTGCAGGACCCGGGGATCATCGATGATGTCCGGGCGGCATTGGCCGATACGGGGCTCGATCCGAGTCACCTGGTGCTCGAGATCACCGAGAGCATGCTGATGCACAACATCGACGTGTCGATGGCCCGCTTGACCGCGCTCAAGGAGCTCGGGGTCTCGCTGGCTATCGATGATTTCGGGACCGGTTATTCTTCCCTGAGTTATCTGCAGCGGTATCCGATCGACATCCTCAAGATCGACAAGGCGTTCGTTGATGCCATCGACAAAGGCGGTGAAGGGCCCGTGTTGGCCAGCGCGATCATCGCGCTGGGCGAGACGTTGCGCATGAATACCGTGGCCGAGGGCATCGAGACCGAGGCGCAACGTGGGCATCTGATCGGCCTCGGGTGCGAACTGGGGCAGGGGTATCTGTTTGCGCCTCCACTCGAGGCGTCGGAGTTCTATCGGTTGCTGCTGGCTCGGGGCGCGCGTTCGTACACGGCTCCGCGTCGTCGGTACCTGCCGGCCGACAAGGCGGCCTGAGATTCCCGGTCGCCCGAACACGCCGTCGTCCTTTGCGGCGTTTGCCATCGCCGCGCCTGGTGTTGCTGCGCTGCTGGCCGATGAGCTGCGTCGGCTGGGCGTCGCCGTGGAGGCGGTCGAGCCGGCGGGCGTCTCGTTTAACGCCACGATGGAGCAGCTGCTGCAGGTGAACCTGTGGTCGCGACTGGCGACCCGGGTGATCGTGCGGCTGGCGCAGTTCACGGCGCGCGATTTTGCGACGCTGGAAAAGCAGGCGGCGCGGGTGCCGTGGGCGACCGTCATCGCGCCGGGTACGGCGGTGCGTTTTCGGGTCACCTGCCGCAAGTCGCGGCTGTATCACTCCGATGCGGTGGCGGAGCGTGTGGCGCGTGGGGTGCAGGGCGCGGTACGGGGGATCACGCTGCTTGCGCGGGCCAGTGGGGATGATGATCGCGACACGGCGGACGGTGATGCACCCGGCGCCGTGGCGGCTGCGGCATTTTCGCCGGAGGATGATCCGGCGCAGCTGATCATCGTGCGATTCGATCACGATCGGTGCACGATCAGCATCGACAGTTCTGGCGCGTTGTTGCACCGCCGGGGTTGGCGTCAGGCGGTCGCGAAAGCCCCGCTGCGCGAGACGCTTGCCGCCGCGATGCTGGCGGCGTGTGAGTGGAACGCCGAGGTGCCGTTGGTCGATCCGTTTTGTGGGTCGGGTACGATCGGGATCGAGGGGGCCCTTCGTGCGCGTGGCATGGCGCCGGGGTTGGCGCGCCGCTTTGCCATGGAGCGTTGGCCGCGCGTGGATGTGGCGTGGGTCGCTTCAGTGCGCGACGAGGCGCGGGCGCGCGCCACCGAGAAGGTTGGCGTGCCGATCGTGCTATCGGATCGTGATGCGGGCGCGTGTGCCGCGGCGAAAGCGAACGCGGAGCGGGCTGGCGTGGCTGATGATGTGGAGGTCGTGCAGTGTGCGATCTCCGAGGTCGACTTGGCCTCGCTCGGCCCGTCGGGGCTGGTGCTGACCAATCCCCCGTATGGGCTGCGTGTAAGTGAGGGCGCCGACTTGCGCGGGTTGTATGCCCGGCTTGGCGACGTCGTGCGTGCTGGCGGGCCCGGGTGGCGCGTTGCACTGCTGGTGCCTGACAAGCAGTTGATTGCGCAAACGAAGCTGACGTTCGATTCGTTGTTGCGCACGTCGAATGGCGGCATTGGCGTGTCGGTGGAGCGGTCACGCGGCAAGGGCATGCGCTCGCGTTGAACTCGAGTACGAAGGCTCCTCGTTGACCTTTCCTCCTGCGTGTCGCGATGTGTCGCTGATTGAACCGCAGGGGGCGCAGGGGGCGCAGAGGCCCGTCGCCGGAGGGCGCGGCTCAGTCGACTCTCTTTTCTGATTTTGGAAGCGATTCGTCGCCTGCAGCAGGCGACGACTCAGCAAAGAACGTCCCTGCGCCCCCTGCGCCCCCTGCGGTTCAAATCATGGTGATGATTGCTCTACGTGAAGGCAGCTCACGATCGGCGCGTTGTTGCGTCGCTCAAGCGCGGAAGTAGTCGGCGCGCCAGTTCTTCACCTGCCGCTTGATCTCCTTCGGCTTGATCGTCGGATCGGCCAGCACCTTGCGCACGAGGTCCGTCACTTCGCCGTCGGACGCAAAGCGCAGGGCGATGAGGTGTGACGGGCGCAGGGACTCGATCTGCGGCTGCAGGTCGGCCGGCAGCAGTCTCGCCAGTCGCAGGCGCTCTTCCAGGCGAATGATGCGATCCTGTACGCGCAGAGCCGATACACGCAGCATCGCGATCGCGCCGAACAATGCCAGCGAACCCACGAACATGTAGGCCGTGTCGGTACCCGGATTCGCGATCAGCCGCTGCAGTGACCAGATGACGAAGATGATGCCCAGTGGGCTCGTGAAGAAGTGATAGCCCGGTGTGTACTGCGCATGTTTCTCGAACGATTGGGACATGAGCGGATGTGGGAGAAGGACCGCAACGCCACGATGGCGTCAGGGGGAAGTCAGCAGCTCCGATACACGATCAACGGCGCTGGCGTACCGCGAGGTCCAGTCGCCGCGAATGGTCGTGAACGGTAGGTCGAATCGCGTCAGCGTAGACGCAAACAGCGCCTGCACCTCGGCTCGGCGATCCTCGCGGTCGCGCACACCATCGGCGACCCAGGGCACGTCGATGTCCAGCAGCAGATAGTGCGTGGCCCGCCGTTCGACGGCGGCCTCTTCGATGAAGGCCGGACAGCGGCCGAAATAATGATGGCAGTAGACGACGGTGCTGACCAGATCGGTGTCGTGGATCAGCAGCCGGTCGCCACGCGCGCGGGCGCGGGCGATCACGTCGTCTTCGAGGGCCATCTGGCCCTTCGCGATCGGCCCGTGATCGCGAAAGTCGAGCGCACGTCCCAGCGTCGCCGCATAGTCGCGCACGAACTCTGGTACCATGAGCGCACCGAAATGCGCCGCCAACTGTGCGGCCAGGGTCGTCTTGCCGACCGACTCGGAGCCGGTCAGGACGATTCGGGTGAGTGCGGTGGGATCGAGCGTTGTGCGGAGCGGGTCCATTGCACCAGGCCGAGGATGGCGAGCAGGAAGAAAATGAAGTAGAGCACCGCGGTCAGATGCAGTCCGCGCATGATGAAGAGCCCCACGTAGGCCGCATCGACGACGATCCAGACCCACCAGCACTCGCGCAGTTTTTTCGTCATCATCCACTGCGCGACGAGGCTGGAGGCCACGAGTGCGGCATCGAACCACGGCAGCGTGCTGTTCGGAATGCGCGAGGTGATCGCGGCGAGCGCCAGCCACAGCACAACGGCGATGCCGACGAGCGGCAGGACGAGCGACGGGGGGACGCGCGTCACCACCAGCGGTGTACGAGCGGCCGCGTCCTGACGCGTGGGTGCGCCCTGATGCCACTGCCACCATCCGTAGATCGACAGCAGCAGGTACACCCCCTGCAGTCCGGTATCGGAATACAGTCCGTCGCGCGCAAACACGACGATGTAGAAGGCCGCGTTGATGATGCCGACCGGCCAGCTCCAGATGTTCTCGCGCGTGACGAGCCAGACGTTGAGCACGCCGGCGATGAACCCGACGAGCTCTGCGCAGGACGTTCCGTGGGCCGACAGCCACTCGCAAAGGGCGAACATGACGGGCAAGCTAGCGCGCGCGCGTGTCACCCGCCTATCTTGCGCGCACAAGACCGGGGTGCCTGCCGCACTGTCGCGCGCAGGCTGAGAGAGTCCCGTAGAACCTGATCCGGTTCGTACCGGCGTAGGGAGTCCATACGATGCAGCACAGCACCCTCGTGCGCCTCGCGCGCACGCATTCGTACTCGCATCCGCACTCGCATATCGCGTCCGCGTCACGCGGCACGACGTCGCGAGTTGCCCTCCGCTTCCTCGGCCTGCTGACCGCCGCAGCCCTCGCAAGCCCCCGCGCGCCCACCGCGTGGGCCCAGGCGACGCCACCAGTCCGCGACAGCGCCGCACGAGCCGACACCGGACAGCGCATCGAGCGCGTGCTCGTCTCGGCCATCCGCGCCGGCGACCGGGCGCCCATCTCGCAAAAGACCATCGCGCGGGACGTGATCACGCAGCGGCATTTCGGGCAGGACGTGCCCATGCTGCTGCAGGGCGCCTCGCCGTCGCTGACGGCGCACACCGAGACGGGCACGAACTGGGGATACAGCTACCTTCGCCTGCGCGGC
>CAZMGX010000020.1:25828-27633 GCA_964565915.1 uncultured Gemmatimonas sp. | reverse complement strand
GCTCGCTTGAGCGGGATGGTATCGACATCACCCGCGCGCATGAGGCGCGCTGGCGGCTGCGTCGCGGAAACGGGTGCGGCGGTCTGCTGCGCCCCTCCCGGCGCTGGCACGGACGCCAGTGCGGTGGTCGCTATGAGTGCCAACGCGACCGTCGTGCCGCTGCGCCCCGGCGTTGCGGATCGCGCGACACTGCGCGCCAGACTCCACTGCGCCAAGTAGTACGTGCCAAGTACGAGCAGGCTGCGATACGGCACGTCGGTGCGAAAACGATCAATCGCCAACGTGGCATCGGACGCGAGGAACCAGGCGGCACCGGCGGCGGCCTGTCGTGATGACCATGACGGCATGTCGAGCATCCAGACCACACTTTGCGCGGCCATGAGGGTGATGACCACGACGTATACGACGACCGGAATGCGGAGGGCGGTCGGCAGCGCCGGGTAGATCGACAGCAGGAGGGTTGCGGCGACGAGGCTGTAACCGACGAGGCCAACCGGTCGGGCGAGAAAGCGACTGTGCCCGAGGAAGGCCCACAGGTAGCAGAGGTGCGCCACGAGGAAGGCCGCGAGGCCGGCGGCGAACCGGTCGGCGGGAAGCATCAGCAGGACGTCGCCCACGAGCGAGAAGGCGAGGCCAACCGTGATGGCCCGCTGAACGCGTGCGGACACCGGGTCAGCCGCCGTGGCCGCCAGACACAAGGCCGCGAGGGTCGCCAGTGGCTTGGCGACGTAATGGGCGGAGATCCAGGAGGTGCCAGCGTCGGCCGACATGATGGCGGCCAGTGCCGCGACCAGCAGAACCGCCGAGAGAAGGCGCGGTGAAGGCATGGCGGAAGCTGGGTGGTCGGGTGTCCGCCGTCCAGCGCCGACGCGTGGCGAGGGTCCTTGCGGGCTCCTAGACGCCCCAGCGAGCGGCCAGCTGCCGACCGACGTACACGCCGAGCCCGGTGCCCACGATGGAGCAGATGAACGCGGGAAACGTCCCGAAGGCCTCCCCCGCATACCACCCGAGAGAGCCAAGGAAGAACGTGCAGCCGGTCACGAGCAGCCTGGTCATCGCCATCTCCACGAGGGGTGTCGTCGGGATGTGGACGAGCGGGGCTCTGTAACGGCACGCGCAGGTCCGGACTCCGGCCGAAAAATCGCTGTTGACACCTTGACCGGAGCATACTACCGTATCGGAGCACTCAAACCAGCAGGGCGCGTCGAACGACGCGGGAAACGCAACAGCGGGCGACTTCGGGGACCTGGCTACACGCGGGTCCCTTCTTCGTAGGCAGCACTGTCGAAGTGAGTGATGGGCCGGAGTCGAAGGATTTCGGCAGCCCCGCGCGGGGGTTCAGTCCGCGAAACAACGAGTGCTCGGTGCGTACGGCAGGGCCGGACTCCGAACACACAGCAACAGGAGCAGTGCCATGCGTACGACCGGCAAGGTGAAGTGGTTCAACGATGCGAAGGGTTTTGGTTTCATCACGCCCGATGACGGCTCGAAGGATTGCTTCGTGCATCACTCGGCGATTCAGGGCGGCGGTTTCCGCACCCTGGCCGAGGGCGAGCGTGTCGAGTTCGACATCGTGCAGGGCCAGAAGGGTCCGGCCGCCGAGAACGTGACCAAGATCCGCGGTTAATTCGCGACTTCGTGACACGCAGAAGGGCCGCCGGAGCCATCCGGCGGCCCTTCGCCGTACACGGCACTTCCTGGCGGTCGCCGACCGCTGCTGGCGGTTACTGCAGTTCGCGGTGAAAGAGGATGTAGTCAATGGGCAGGGGGGTGCCGCCCGCCATGCGCGCGACCAGTGCGATTTG
>CAZMGX010000020.1:0-25818 GCA_964565915.1 uncultured Gemmatimonas sp. | reverse complement strand
CCGCCGAGAACGTGACAAAGATCGGGGGTTAAGCCACCTATTTTTGACAGCCAGAAGGGCCGCCGGAGCAATCCGGCGGCCCTTCGTCGTTTCCGACCGACATTACACCAGTCCTTACGCCAGCTCGCGCTGAAAGAGGATGTAGTCGATCGGCAGCGGCACCCCACCGGACATCCGCGTCAGCAACGCGATCTGCCCGCGATGATACATGCCGTGATGCGCCACGTGGAGGAGAATGTCCTCGAGGGGCGTCGTGTGCGGCGTCCCATTGGTCGTGCGATAGGCGATCGGGCGCAATCGCTCGGGCTCGGCGAGGACACGCGCGAAGCCCTCACGATTGGCGCGCGCCAATCGCTCGCACTCGTCGAGGGGCACCGACTGCCACACGTCATACGCCGGCGTGCTGCCCTCGACACGCCGTAGCCAGATGTGCTCTGCCGTGAGCACGTGCGCGTAGAGATCGAGGGCCTGCGCCGGCGGCTCCGTCATGGCACGCAGGGCGGTGCACGTGCGCGCGTCGGCCCATGCCATGTGCGCGAACAGGCGATGCAGCAGATCCGGATATTCGCTCATGTCGACTCCCACTCAGTGCGGCCCGATGCGCAGTGACGCGGTCGCCAACTGCACCTCGCGCAGGAAGAACAACAGTCCCGAGGTGAGGCCCATCATCGCAAGCACGAACAGTACCGCGACCAGGCGCGAGATGTCCGTCGCATAGAACGCGCTGATGAACAGCGCGGCAATCAGGAGGCAGACCAGTACGGCGGCGATCGTGCACAGACTGATGGCGCGATTCATGTACCGGGCACGTCGTGATAGCATGTGCAGATCGGTGCCGACCACGGACTTGTGCTCGCCGGTGATGCTGTCGAAGTGGTCCTCCAGCGATCGTGCGCGATCGATGATGCGTCCGAGGCGGTTCGTCAGGACCGCCAGCAGCGACCCAATACCGGTGAGCAGAAAGACCGGCGCGATGGCGAGTTGGATGACATGGGCGATTTCCTGGACACCGGCGTTCGGTTGCATGGATACAAGATGGTCACCGGCGCAAAATCGTGCTGTCCCGGTGTCCGCCAAGCGCACGTAAATTGGGGTGTATGACCGGATTTTTTACGAACGAGTGGGCAGCCTCCTGGGGCGAGGCGCTCAATCGCAGTGCCGCGTATCAAGTGGCCGGCAAGGCGTGGGAGGGGGCGCTGGTGCTCGAGGCGCAGGCCGACCCCGCGCGAGGCCTCGAGAAAACGGCGGCCGTGTGGCTGGATCTGTGGCGTGGGTCCTGTCGTGAGGCTCGCGTGGCTGCGTCAGACGATCTCGACCGTGCACGCTTCGTCATCACCGGCCCCTTGGCGGTGTGGTTGATGATCCTGGCGGGGGAGTTGGCGCCCACCACCGCCATTCTGGAGGGACGCCTGACCCTGGCGCGGGGATCCATGCTGGGACTGCTGCCGCATGTTCAGTCGGCGACCGAACTGCTCCGGATTGCACAGGAGCTCACCGCGCGGGGCGACGTGCGGTGACCTGCGGTTTGTTTACGATGTTGAATCGGCAACGGCCACCGGAGGATGTTATGGGCGTATGTATGGGCTTAGGTATGGTTGCTGTGGGTCGGACCGTCGCGGGCATGGTCGGCTGTCTGTGGCTGCTGGGGTGCGGAGACAGTGCGGGTCCGGAACGGGTGTCGTCCGACTGGCCGTATTTGACCACGGTGTCATCGACGAATGTGGCTGTGACCGCAACGAACGAGCCGCTGACGTCGCCACCGGGGGCGTTGCGCGTGAGCGCGCGGTTCATCAACCCTGGCGCGGATTCCGTGCAGGTCCGCCAGGGCTCCTGCGCCTTTGGGTTGCGTCTGCGCGAGGTGAACGGACGCGCTTTGATGCCGGTGGTGTGGGAGAATCGGCCAGAGGGGTGCACGCTGATATCGCTCGAGTATGTCGTGCCCCCGGCTAGTCTCCTCGACGTGCCGGTCGGCACGGTGAAGCCGTCGGATTTCCGCGGCCTGATTCCGCCGGGCGATTACTGGGTCAATGTCATCTGGCGCCGCTACCCGTCTGCGGACCTGCTGGAAGTGAATGCGGGCACGCTAGTGGTGCCCTAGCGCCCGCATGCGTCGCGTCGAGGCTCCGATGCAGCACGGCCCCTCCAAAAAAATGAACCGCAGGGAGCACAGGGGTCGCAGGGGGCGTGTCGTGACGCTCCCCTGCGATCCCTGCGACCTCTGCGGTTCAGTTTTTTGTTGGTGCTGATTCGCGATCCCTGCGGTTCATTTCTTTTGTTTTGGAATCGCTCCTACGCAGGCGGTTCGATCAGTTCTTGATCTCCGCGTTGCCGCGATAGTAGTCGCCCATCAGGTGCTCCGCGAAGTACTCCATCAGCATGCGCTGGTTGTACACGCCGACGTTGCCGCGATAGCCATGCGGCTCCCCCGGATAGATGAACAGGTCGAACCGCTTGTTCGCCTTGATCAGCGCATTCACCAGCCGGATCGTGCCGCCGGGATGCACGTTGTTGTCGAGATCACCCGTGGTGAGTGCGAGATTGCCCTTCAGGTTGCCGGCGAGTTCGTCATTGGTCGGCACCTTGATCTCGAACCGTACGTCGCTGCCAACCGTGTCGGACGCGGCGGCCGTCGAGGTGTTGCCGTTGGCGCCGGGACCGCCACGACGGCCCGCCGCACCCGCCGCGCGCGTGTTCGCGCCGCCACGGGCCGAGTCGGCCTTGGCGATCACCTTCACGCCATGGTTCCACTCGCTCCAGTTCTGGTTGTAGATGTTGTTGTCGTGGTTGCCCGATTCAGACCAACCCACCTTGAAGAACTCGTTGTACGGGGGCAGCAGCATGGCGGCCGCCGTGAGGAATCCACCGCCCGAATGGCCGTACATGCCCACCTTGTCGAGATCGATGAACGAATGGCGAGCCGCAAGCTGTTCAATCGCCGACTTCTTGTCGGCCAGCGCATAGTCGCGCAGGTTGCCGTAGCCGAAACGATGATAGGCGAGTGAGCGCAGCGGCGAGCCGCCGCGATGCCCGACCTGAATCACGATGAAGCCCAGTTGCGCGAGCTGCATCTGTCCACCGCCGACGCTGAAGCCCGTGGTGACCGCTTCCTGCTGTGGACCCGGATAGACGTACGCGATGATCGGGTACTTCTTCGTGGAGTCGAAGTCGAACGGCTTCCACATGTTGCCGAACAACTCCGTCACGCCGTCGGCTGCCTTCACCGAGAACGGCTGTGCCGGCTTGAACCCGAGTTCCTGCAGCTTCGAGAGATCCATCGACTCGAGCGTGGCCAGAATGCGGCCGGTCGTCGCCTCCCGCAGCACCGACTTGGGCGGCTGGTCCATCTTGGAGTACGTGTCGTACACGTAGCGCTTCGTCGGCGAGACGGTCGAGTTGTGCGTCGCGTCGCCCGCGTCGAGCAGGGTGAATCCGGTCCCGTTGCCGTTCACGCGATACAGGTGCGTCTGGTACAACTGTTCGCCCGTCTCGCGGCCCTGACCCGTGAGCCACACGGTGCCGGTCGTCGAATCGATCTTGGCGATGGCATCAGCGTTCCAGGCGCCGGTCGTCAGCGGGTACTTCTCGCCGCCGTCGAAGCCATACACGTAGTACATGCCCCAGCCGGTCTTCTGCGACCACCAGAGGAAATCGCCGCCCTTCTTGAGATAACGCAGCGGCTTTGGTTCGAGCGCCGCGTTCTCGATTTCATCGCTGACCAGCGTCTTGATGGCGTTCGTGGCCAGATCAACCTCGATCACGTCGACCTTGCGCTGCGGACGATCTCGACGCAACAGGCGGATCTTCTCGCTGCTGATCGGCCAGTGGATGTCCGACATCGTCTGGTCCTTCCACTTCGCGACGTTCAGCTTGCGTACTTCCTTGTCGCCCCGGCGATAGACCCACAACTCCGACTGCGTGACGTTCTCCTCACCGGGCATCGTGTACTTGTAGTGCAGCAGGACGGGGCGCGGCTGTGCGAGCACGTTGACCAGATAAAGCTCCTTCACCTTGCGCTGGTCGCGCCGCACGATCGAGAACGCCTTGCCATCCGGCGCCCACGTCACACCGGGGCGCACGCGCATGTCGCGTCCGGTGCCGCCCTGGTCCTGCTGTTCCGTGTCTCCCTCGCCGTCCTGCTGTTGCCCGCCACCGCCGGCCAGCGCGTTCAGTTGCCGCCGATTCTCCGTCGTGTCGCGGGCGCCGAACGAATAGTCCTCGACACCATCACTCGAGATCTTCACGGTGTCGGACTTGCCGACCTCCACGAAGTACAAGTTGTGGTCACGCGCGAACACGAAGGCCGTGCTGTCGGGGTTGAAGTTGCGCGGATCTGCCCCTCCACCACCGCGGCCACCGCCACCACCACCCCCGCCGCCTCCGCCCCCGAAGCCGCCACCCGTATCGCGTTCTTCATCAGCGGCGGGGGTACGCGGCGGACGCCCGAGACCCTTCAGGGTTTCCGTCGCCAGTTCCCACTCGTACCGCACGGTGTCGACGGTAAACCGGAACGCCTTGTGGTTCTTGAGGAACGTGACCGTCTGGAAGGGCAGGTTGGTCGCGTCGTACGGCTTCTTGCTCAGCAGGGTGAGCTGCTGCGCCATCTTGGCCGGGTCGAACAACGGCCGCTTCGTGCCGCCGGTTGGCGATGGCACGAACAGAATAAACCGCGATCCGTTCCGATCGCGCCAGTTATACCACATCGTGTCCGACTGACCGAGGAATCTCGGCTGGACCCCTTGGGTATACGTGATGGCCCTGAGGGCAGCCGTGCTGAAACGATTGGCGAGGGCCCAGTTGGCCTTGGTGACGCGGCTTTCGTCGGCCTGATTGGCCTGCTGCGCGCCGAGTGATGGCGCAAGCATCGGGGCAAACGCCGCCGTGCCGGCCAGGACGGCGAGGGAGCTCGCGGATCGCCCGAGATGGCGCAACGAGTGAAGCATACCTGCAACCTCCGTGGAGTGTTCGAGGGGTATTCCCTTCGAGATACTCTCGGAGGCGGACCGACGTTGAGCAAGCGGGCCTTGGCAGGGTGGAGAACCCGCCGTCCGCTTTGGCGGAATGGCGAGGGTTGGGACGACCGGCGCGAAGTACCGGGTACCGCGCACGTCATCTGACCTGTCCTTCCCGGCGCGACCCTGACCCATCGTTCCAACCCTGACCCATCGTTCCAACAGTACTCGGTACTTCGTACTTCGTACTTAGACAAAGACTACCCAACCGGTACCACGACAAAGACCCAGGACGAAGAGGGGAGACGGATGAGGGGAGACATGGTCGACGTACTTCGGTCTCCCGTCTCCCGTCTCCGATCTCCTGTCGCACGTCTGCGGTTGGTCTTTGTCCGTGTACGAAGTACCGGGTACCAAGTACGTCAGTTGACCTTCCCTCTCCTGTCAGGGCGTCCGCTCCACGAACCGGGTGGTGAAAACCGGCTGCACCCAGGCGGCGCCGCCGCCTGAATCGGTCACTTTGGCCCGAACGTAGCGCTCGCGTCCCTTCAGGGTGTAGCGCGGCGTCAGCGATCGGTCGGTCGCCAGAACCGCCCCATCCTGACCGATGAACTCCGTCGTGAACTTGAAGTCGCCCTTGGGGGCGATCCGGACCTCGAGTGTGGTGGCGGTGACGACCACGTCCTCGAGGGTCACGCCGCTGCTGGCGTAGAACTGCCCCGCCTCGAGGGCCGACACGATGCTGCGAGTCGCTCGCGCCGCGGTGCGCACACCAACCCATCCGCGCCCCGGATTGGCCCGCGACGCCGAGAACTCGTCCTGAAAGTGGTGCGCATCGTCGACGGCAATGCCGTAGATGCGTTTGCCGCTCGAGAGCAGTCCGTCCCAGACCTCTTCCATTCCCGGCGAGTCGCCGCCGCCGAGATTGTGCACTGTCGGATGGCCGTTGAAGATCTCGAAGAGCTTGTCGTTCCGCACGCGAAACAACGTCGCGGAATCGATGCTCCACAGGAAGTTGGGATGATTGATGTGCGGGACGGCCTGCTCGGCGCGAATCGCATCGATCGTCTTCTGGATCGTTCCCAGGAGCGTGGCGTCCTTGAGCGGCGGAATCACGCGGGTCACCGCCAGCGCGTTTACGTGCACCGCCTTGCGTTCGAAGCTGGTGGTCACCTCTTCACCCGGCAGCAGCAGGAAGGTCGAGTCGACCAGTGACGCGAGGGTGGCCGGGTCCGTGAACACATTGTGGTCCGACAGGACGAGGAATCCATACCCGTGTTGCTTATACCAGCGCGCCACGTCAGCGGGCGGCGTATCGCCATCGCTGTTGGTCGTGTGCGTGTGGGTATTGCCCTTGATCCAGCGGGCGCCGGCTGGCACGACGGGGACCTCGAAGCGCGTCGCTTGTGCGTGGGCCGGCGCCGACGGCAGGAGCGCGATGACCGACGCCAATACCATCAGGCCGGCGACGCGGCGCGAAATCACACGGGGGAGGCATGGAGAGCGCATGCTGAACGATGCGGCCTTGCTTGCGCTCCCGCCACCCGACGATAACGTCTACCGCGTAACGAGCTCGCATCCCCTCAGCGTGGACTGCCCAATGCGCCGCGTGATTCTGTTGTTGGCCCTGTTCGTCCTCCCGCTCAACGCACAGCCGGCGGCGGGTCGCTACGATCCCGCGACGTATGTGCAGTCGTCCTACGACATTCCCATGCGGGATGGGGTGACGCTGCATCTTGAGATCTTCTCGCCGCCGAACGCGACCGAAGCACTCCCCTTCCTGTTCCAGCGCACGCCCTACGGCGTGGGCGCGGTGCGCGGGCGACTGACGGGCAGCTATAAGGAGCTGGCGCAGGACGGCTATCACTTCGTCTTCCAGGACATTCGCGGACGCTACAAGTCGAACGGCACGTTCGTGATGCAGCGGCCGCCGCGGTTGTTCGACGGGCCGAAGGATGCGATCGACGAGAGTACGGACACGTACGACAGCATCGAGTGGCTGCTCAAGAACGTGCCGCGCAACAACGGGCGCGTCGGGATGCTGGGCGTGTCGTACGACGGGTGGACTGCGGCCATGGCGATGCTCGACCCGCACCCCGCGCTCAAGGCGGTCAGCCCGCAGGCCTCGCCGTCCGACATGTTCATCGGCGACGATTTCCACCACAACGGCGCGTTCCGGCTGAGCTACGGATTCGAGTACGCGTTCCTGACCGAGGCCAGCAAGGAGAATGGCAACTTCACCTTCGACCGGTACGACACGTACGACTGGTATCTGGCGCTCGGGCCATTGTCGAACGTCCAGTCACGCTACCTGAAGGACAAGGTGCTGCCCACGTGGCGCGACTTCGCCGAGCATCCGAACTACGATGCGTTCTGGCAGCGACAGGCGATGAAGCCCTATCTCAAGCGGGTCACCATGCCGACGTTGAACGTGGCCGGATGGTGGGATCAGGAAGACTTCTACGGGCCGCTCACGATCTATCGGACGCTCGAACAACACGACCGGAACAACCAGAACGTGCTGGTGGTCGGCCCGTGGTGGCATGGGGGATGGAGCAACGGGCCGGGACAGAAGATCGGCGTGATCGACTTCGGATCACCAACGGGTGAGTACTATCGCACGCAGCTGCAGGCGCCGTTTTTCGCGAAGCACCTGAAGGACCGTGGTGAGTTCGCCGCGGCAGAAGCGACGGTATTCGAATCGGGGAGCAACACGTGGCGAAAGTTCACGGCCTGGCCGCCACGCGAGGCGGTGACGCGATCGTTGTATTTCCGCAACGATGGGGTGTTGTCGTTCGAGGCACCGGCAGCCTCCGACAGCACGGCCGTCGACGCGTTCGTGAGCGACCCGGCGAGACCCGTGCCCTATCGCAAGCGTCCGATCGAGCCGACCTACTATCCGAAGGGATCAGGCTGGCGCACCTGGCTGCTGGAGGACCAGCGTTTCGTGCACAATCGTCCCGATGTGCTCAGCTGGCAGACACCGGTGCTGACGGAGGATGTGGTCGTCGCGGGCGAGATCATGGCCCGGCTGTTCGCCAGCACGACCGGACGTGATGCGGACTGGATCGTGAAACTCATCGACGTGTATCCGGAAGACAACACGCCCGACCACACTTTGAGCGGCTATCAGCTCATGGTCGCGAATGATGTCTTCCGTGGGCGATTCCGCAATTCGTTCGAGAAGCCCGAGCCGATGGTGCCCAATCGGGTGACGCCGTTCACGATCGACCTGCACACGCAGAGTTATCGATTCAAGAAGGGCCACCGCATCATGGTGCAGGTGCAGAGCACCTGGTTCCCGCTGATCGACCGCAACCCGCAGACGTGGGTGCCGAACATCTTCACGGCCAAGGCGTCCGATTACAAGGCGCAGACCCATCGGGTGTGGCGGACGCCGCGATATTCGTCACGCGTGGAGATCCAGACCGTCACGCCGTAGGCAGGCCGCGCGCGCCGCCGGCCGATCCCGTGGCGCCGCACCATCGACGTGACGCGATTGCCGCGCCAGCCGTCTTCCGCGGGAACCTTTGTGCTGGCCGCCGACTACCGAGTGACATGATTTCGCGACGTGCGTTTCTGTATGGATCCGCAGGGCTGGTGGCCGGCGCGGCTACGGCCGGCGCCTACACGTTCTTCTTCGAGCCCACCTGGCTCGAGATCACCACGCACACGATGCCCATTCGTGGGCTGCCGGCGTCGCTCATCGGGAAACGCCTCGTGCAGCTCACGGACGTGCATGTCAGTCCGGAGGTCGACGACGCCTACCTGATGGAGACGTTTCGTCGTGTGCAGGCACTCGCCCCCGATATCGTGGTGTACACGGGAGACATGACGTCGTGGCATCACGGGCTGCATGCGCATGCCGAGTCGGTCTACAGCCAGATGCCGCGCGGCGCGATGGCGACGGTGGCCTCCCTCGGCAATCATGACTACGGGCGCAACTGGTCCGAGCCGGCGGAAGCCGCTCGTATGGCGGCGCTGCTGCATTCACACGGCGCGCAGGTGCTCGTGAACGAAGTGGAGGTCGTGGAAGGGCTGCATATCGTCGGTCTCGGCGATCTGTGGGCCAACGCGTTCGCCCCGACGCAGGCCTTTCAGGGATTGCCCGCAGGCGCACCAGCTCTCGCGCTTTGCCACAATCCCGACGCGGTCGATCTCGAGGGATGGGCGCCGTTCAGCGGCTGGATCCTCGCTGGTCATACCCACGGTGGCCAGTGCAAGCCGCCCTTCCTGCCGCCGCCGATTCTGCCGGTGAAGAACAAGCGCTATACCAGCGGCACCTTCGAGCTGTCGGCGTCGCGCACGCTGTACATCAGTCGCGGCATTGGCACGGTGTATCCGGTGCGCTTCAATGTTCGGCCCGAAGTGGCGGTGTTTCAGCTCGAACGTGCCTGAGCTCCGTCAGCGCGGCGCGCTGCGCAGCACACTGCCCACGTTGCCACTGCTCGCGAGGTCGCGAATTCGTGCCTCGACGCGCGGATACATCGTGGTCGCATCGTCCTTGAAGCGTTCGAACAGCGCCTTCATGTCGGCCGTCGATATCGAGCGCCCCTGCGCGTAGTACTGCTCCGCGGCATGTCCCAGCGCGTAGGTGGTCGCAGCGGGGAGGAAGCCGAGCCCCAGCGCCATCAGAGCATTGCCGGCCAGACCGCCCAACAGTCCGCCCAGCATGCCGCGGCCCAGTGTGCCGGCGAACCCGCCGAGGGTGTTGCGCACGACCTTCTCCATGATCTGCGCGGCCGCGCCGATGCCGAAGACCGCCACCAGATCCTTCACCTGACTGGCGTTCATCTGTTGTCCGTTACGCTCGCCGATCTGCTGTACCATGCGCAACTGCAGCGGGAGAATGCCGAGGTTGGCCAGACGATCGGGCAGCAGTTCGAGCGCGGCCGACATCATGGCCTGGTCGAGGATGAATTCATCGAGCACCCCGCGGGACGCACCGGCCGCGGTATTGGGGGTCGAGGTGCCCGGCGTCGGCGCGTTGGCAAAGGCGTTGGCGTGCGTTTCGGCGGCGGGTACGGTGGCCGAGGCGTCACGTACCTGCTCATGCACGATGGTCGCCTGCTGGTCGGTCGCCGTCGGGTCGATGCCCAGGGACGTCGCGAGGCTGCGCAGGAAGGCGGCCTCGCTCGGATTCACCCAGCCGTCGGCATAACATACCGAGACGGCCGTGTCGTAGGCCGCGCGCCGTGCCTCGTCGCTGGATAGTCGTTCGGTCAGTCGCCCCAGCGCCGCCGGGATCGGGACGGTGGCCGCCATGGACGTTGCGACGGTGGCCGCCGCGTCCGTCAGGCCCAGTCCGCCGGCCATCTCCGTGATCCGTGCCCGTTCGGCGGTGTCCTGTTGTCCATCGGCCTGCGCGGCGAGGGCGGCAATCGCGACAATCGTTTCGGCGTCCTGCGGCGTCATGGCGGGCTCGGGTTGGAGACGCTGGAAGATGCAGCAATCGGCGCGGTTTCGCGACGACTGAACTCGAGACCCGGAGGTGGGACCCTCACGCCTCCCATCCTCTTTCGGTAACCTCTGCCCTCGTCGCTCCGCCTCACGCCTGGCGCCTGCGGTTCTCTCTCACCTCCGGGTCTCTTGCCTCACTAGTGGTAGTTGTGCCCCTTGGCATGCTCCTCGCCGCCGCCGAGTGTGAGCGCCTTGAATCGCTTGGCGCGCACGTTCACGACGTGTTGCTCGACCTGCAGCACCCCACGAATCAGCAGCAGTGGTGAGTTGGAGATGATCACGGCATCACGCTCGAATCGATCGGGTGTGACGATGATGTTGATCATGCCGGTTTCGTCTTCGAGCGTGAGAAACACGAAGCCCTTGGCGGTGCCGGGGCGCTGACGGCAGATCACGAGGCCGGCGACGGCGACCGATTGTCCGTCGCGGCCGTCCTGCTGCGCCTGCTTGGCCGAGAGCACGCCGTTGGGGGCGAGTACGGACCGCAAGTGCGACATCGGGTGTCCCGCCAGCGACAGGCCCGTCATCCGGAAGTCCGCTTCGGTCAGTTCGATCGGCGTGTGCGCGGGGAGTTGCGGTGGCGGCGGCGTGGGCGCCATCGGCGCCAGTGGCAACTGTGGTCCACGAATGGCGGCCATCACCTCCCACAGCGCGATGCGTCGGCGGCGGTCGGGTGGTTCATGTTCGAACATCCGGTCGAACGCACCGGCTTCCGCGAGGCGGCGCCACGCGGCTTTGTCCAGCGTGACGCGTCGCACGGCATCTTCGACGCTCGTAAAGGGGCCGTCGCTGAGCGCGGCGGCGAGGGTACGTCGGGCTTTGGCGCCGATGCCGCGCACCAGGCGCACCCCGAGCCGCACCGCAACATCAGCCCTCGGCACATGGGGCGTGGCCGATGATGCGGGGGCGGTGTCTGCGCTCCACGCCACCCGTCCGTCGTTGGGGACCAGCACTCGCCCGTCCGCCAACTCGAGGGTGTGGTCCCACGACGAACAGGTCAGGTCGATGGGACGTACTTCGACCCCGTGCCGCTTCGCATCTTCGATCAGCGTGCCCGGCGAGTAGAACCCCATCGGCTGCGCATTCAGGATGGCGGCGCAATACTCGGGGGCATAGTAGTGTCGCAGGTATGCCGTGGCGTACACGATCAGCGCAAAGCTGGCCGCATGGCTTTCGGGAAATCCGTAGTCGGCGAATGCATTGATCTGGTTGTAAATGCGACGGCCGACATCTTCCGGGATTCCATTCCGCGCCATGCCTGCGATCAATTCTTCGCAGATCGCGGCCATGCGCTCATGTGAACGTTTGTGCCCCATGGCCCGCCGCAGTTGATCGGCCTGACTGGGCGTGAAGCCGGCCGCGGCGATCGCCACCTGCATGCCTTGCTCCTGAAAGAGCGGCACGCCCATCGTGCGCTTGAGCACCTTTTCGAGCGAGGGATGAGGATACGTGACGGGCTCCGTGCCCGCGCGACGGCGCAGATACGGATGCACCATCTCACCCTGAATGGGACCAGGTCGGATGAGTGCGACTTCGACCACGAGATCGTAGAAGCAGCGTGGCTTGAGGCGCGGCAGGGTGTTCATCTGCGCGCGGCTTTCGATCTGGAATACTCCCACGGTATCGGCCGCACACATCACGTCGTACACGGCCTGATCACTCATGTCGAGCTGGCCGAGGTCGATGTGTACACCACGCGTATGCCGGATGTACAACAGGCAATCCTGCACGACGGTCAGCATGCCCAGTCCGAGCAGGTCGATCTTCACGAGACCGGTGGGGTCGAGATCGTCCTTCTCCCATTGTACGACGGTGCGGCCCGGCATCGAGGCGGGTTCGACAGGGACGATGGAGCCGAGGGGTTCTTCGGTGAGGATCATGCCGCCGACGTGAATGGAACGGTGCCGTGGCAGTTGGTGCAGTCCGTCGACGACGTCGGCGAGAACCTTGACGCGTGCGTCGTCGGGATCGAGTCCGGCGCGGGCGAGTCGTTCGCGGACCGCGGCCGCGTCGTGTGGCGTCTCGGGCGACGAGGTCGCAGGGGGCGTGGTTTCGGTGGACGGGCGCGTGCGCGATGATGGGTCGGGGCGATCGCTGTACTTGGCCAATGGTCCGATGCGGCGTGCTGCATCCATGGCGATCTTGCGTTCGGCCTGTGCGTCGACGCGCTGCTGCCACGTTTCGTCGCGTTCGCCGATGTCTTTCGAGCGCACGATGGGCGATTGAACAGCATTTTGAACCGCAGGGGGCGCAGGGGACGCAGGGGATTTTTGGGTGGAGGCCACCTTGCGGGACTCGGCGCGGACCACGCGGGCTTTGGTGGTGGCTTCGGTGCCGCTGATCATGTGTTGACCGAGGCGGGTGGCGTCGGTGGCGGCGACTGGGGTGTTTCCGTCGGTCGCCGGCTTTGTGTCAGAATCTTCTGTCGGTGTGGAGGTTTCCGTCACACGAAGGGCCTGGGCGGTGGTTTTGGCACTGAAGCGATCACTCAGCGCGCTCAGCAACTCCCCCTGCTCGACGGAGAAGCCCAGCACACGCGCGGCATCGCGCACGGCGCTGCGTCCGCGCCAGGTGATCTGCTCGCACACCATCGCGGCGTGTTCGCGTCCGTAGCGCTGATACACGTATTGCAGCACCCGTTCGCGATCGCGGTGCGCAAAATCGATGTCGATGTCGGGCGCTTCCTGCCGTTCTTCGGTGAGGAAGCGCTCGAACAGCAACTCCATGCGAATCGGATCGACGGCCGTGATGCCCAGGCAATAACACACCGCCGAATTCGCCGCCGATCCGCGTCCCTGGCAGAGGATGCCTTCGCGGCGCGAGAAGCGTACGATGTCCCAGACGATGAGAAAGAACCCGGCCATGTTCAGCTTGGCAATCATGCGCAACTCATGCGACAGTTGCGCGCGTTGCTTCGTGCCGTAATCGGCACCCCATCGCTCGTGAGCACCCTGGTCCACGAGCCGCGCGAGATACTCATTGGCCGTGATCCCGGGCGGCAGTGGAAACGCGGGCATCGATGGCTTGAGCTGCTGCAGCCGGAACGCGCAGCGTTCGGCGACCGCGAGCGTGGCGCGGACACCGTCTTCGGCGCCGCGCCACCGCTTGAGAATGAGCGAAGGCGCCTTGAGTGCCCATTCGGCGTTGGGGCGCAATCGCGTGCCCATTTCATCGAGTGTGCGCTCATGACGCAACGCACACAGCACGTCATGCACGATGCGTGCTTCAGGGCGTGCGTAGTGCACATCGTTGGTCACGACCCACGGCACACCCAGTCGCGCCGCGAGTGGACGCAGCCGACGCACCAGCACCCGTTCTTCGGGCAAGCGGTGATCCCAGCATTCGACCGCCAGATGTTCCCCGAACACCTCACGCAACTGCGTGGCCGCGTACCACGCCGCGTCGTCGCGCCCCTCGGCCAGCAGTTGCGGAATCCATCCACGCGCACATCCGGTGAGCGCAAACACGCCGCCGGCATGCTGCGCTACCAGATCCCACGGCACGTGTGGTGAGCCGCGGTCGGTGTGCATACGCGCATGCGTGATCAGTGACGCGATGTTGCGATAGCCGTCGCGCGACTCGGCCAGCAGGACGAGATGGGTGGTGCGGGTGCCGTACGTCTTGAACTCGTCGGGGACACGGACCGTGAGTTCGGCGCCCAGGATGCCGGCAATGCCCACGGCCTCACAGGCCGTCCCAAACCGTACCACGCCGCCCATTTCGTCGTGATCGGTAATCGCCAGGGCCGGGTAGCCCAGCTCGGCGGCCCGCTCCGCCAGCGTTTCCGGCAGTGACGCACCATCGAGGAGAGACAGGGCGGAATGGCAGTGCAATTCCGCATAAATCGGGGCAGGGCGAGGCATCGTTCGGATCGTAAATGGACCCGAAGATATACCGAAGATCAATCCAAAGACAACCCCACAGGGCGGCGGGGCACCGCCGCGTGGTTGCACCCGTTACTCTCTGCGAGTCCCCGTTGTGTCCACAGCCCCCGTCCATGCCCTTCTCGACCCGCCCGGCACACGCACCACCGCCTACCGTCACCGAGGTACTCGAGGCGGCCGATCTCATGTCGCCCGAAGAACTCGATCGCGCGCCGTACGGCATGATCCAGCTGGATGCGACCGGACGCATCCTCAACTACAACGCGGTTGAGTCGAAGCTGGCGTCGCTGCGCAAGGAAGACGCGATCGGCAAGCAGTTCTTCACCGAGGTGGCGCCATGCACGAAGGTGCAGGACTTCTACGGTCGATTCAAGGAAGGCGTGATTCGTGAGTCGCTCGACACCAGTTTCCGCTTTCACTTCGCGTTCAAGCAAAACCCACGCGACGTCACGGTGCGCCTGCTCTATTCCAAGCGCACGCGCACCGTTTGGGTCCTGATTTCCGATCAGGAAGGGCGGCCAATCGCCCCTGGACTGGCCGCCCCGGCGGAGCGGCCGATCTAGCGCACGGGCAGGTCGTCCGCGGGCCTGCCGACGCGCTCAGTCCAGCAAGACCAACGTCTGACCGTCGCCATGCACAAGTCGCATCACCTGATCGCGGCCTTCGCCGTCGGAGCAGATGGCGACCGACGTCACGTCGGGAATCGCATGCGTGAGATGTTCTCCGATCACGATCGACGCGCCGAACATCAGTGAGACGATACGGGTCGGCGCATCATAGGTCGCGCCGACCACCTGGAGCGAATGTCCGAGGATCTGTGCGCCGAGGTCGCGCTGGTCGATCTCGACAGTGCACGAACGCCCGCGGTTCCGTTCCGAGAATGCGGCCAGTTCCGCATCGAGCACCGAAAGATCGACTGCGTGGGTCCGTGAACTCGTCGCCGGCCGCGCACGCGCAGCCACGAGGGTCTGTGCCGAGCCGGGCACACACAACACCGAGCACGGCGCATGCCGCACCAGTTCGGCGGCCACGCTACCCAGAATCATACGCCGCAGGAAGCCGTACCCGTGCGTTGCGGTGACGACGAGGTCCGCCTCCTTCGCCCGCACGACTTTGATCAGTTCCTCCGATGGATTGCCGACCGCGTACACGTCGTCGAACGTGAGGCCGTCGCGTCCCAGGCGTTCATGCAGCTGACTGAATCCATGCATCGCCTGATTGCGATAGGCCACCGCGCGGTCCAACAGCACCGGATCGGTTTCGGCGAACGGTGGCGCGACATGCACGAACGTCACATGCGCATCGGGAGCCATGAGTGGCAGCGCCACCTGTGCGGCATACAGGCTGAACTCGCTGAAGTCGGTGGCAATCACCACGCGGCGAGGCAGACCGGCGAGGCGTGATTCCGCAGCCAGCACGGGCGTGTCACCGAGCTGGAGCAACCGCAGCACGGTTTCGCCGCCGAGCGCCCGTTGCAGCGCGGCGTGTCGTCCGCGGCCCACGATGAGCACGCGTGCACCAATGGACTGTGCGAACTCCACGATCTCCCGCGCGGGATCCCCGGTCCGCACGGCGACAGGCCACGTCGCCGCCGTGGACACGAGTCGATCGCGCTGCGCCAGCACCAGCGCCTCACGCGCCGAGCGTGTGGCTGAGTCCGTCTCGACGACGACCGGCATGGCATCGAACGGGTACATCGGCATCGCGAAGGGCCGCATCGCACTCACGACATGGACCGTCGTGTTGACGCGCTGGGCGAGCGTCAGCGCGAGTGGAAACGCCGCGTCAGATTGCGACGAGGTGTCGCTGGCGACAAGGATGGGCCCGCTGGCGCGCGGGGACGGGTGGTAGGCGGCGAACGGCTCGCTCAGCGGCTGCGCGGAAGTGGCCATGACGATGCTCCGTGTAGAGGCGATCGAATGACGATGTCACGATGCCTCTACACAGCCACACGCCGAAGGTTCTGTCCATCGGGGAAGACCCGACCTGCGCGCCGGGTTACCTCGGCCACCCGGTCTGCGGGGCCGCCGGCGTGAGGCGCAGCGCATTCTGGTAGTACACCTTCTTCAACACCTCGTCCGGCAGGTCGATGCCGTAGAGTTTCCAGAACGCGTGATAGTCCCGGTAGTAGTCGAAATAATCGTCCCGCGTTTCGAACACGCGCCAGTAGTACGGATACTCATCGGGTTGGAACGAATCTTTCCCGAAGAGAATGCGATCCTGGAACTTCACGAAGAAATCGCGCGCGGCACGTGGTTGGCGGCCGATGTCGTAGAGCACGGCGCCGACCTCGGTATACACGTTGGGCATCTCCGTCATCAGCTTGCCGAGGAGCCCCAGATCGTTCGCGTGCCAACCCATGTGTGCGGTGACGAACGTCGTCTTGGGATGCTTGCGGAACAGATTGTTGCGCTCGATCACCAACTGCTCGAAACTCGGAAACTGTTCGGGCGGATATCGACGCTCCGGAAACAGCGCGATCTCCAGCCAGCGCTCGTTGGTGAGGTCGTGCGGCTTGAAGAACTCTGGCGGATCACCGGTGTGGATGAAGACCGGCAGCTTGAGGCGCGCACACGCTTCCCAGATTGGATCGAGCATCGGATCGTCCAGCTTGAGCCGACTGCCGTCGGGCTTCTTGGTCGACAGGCCGAAGCCCTTGCCGATCTCGCCAACGCCGACGGCGCCGGCCGCCACATCGGCTTCGAGTTGTGCAACGGCCTTCTCCGCCCAGCCAGGACCCACGTTGCTGAAGTTGATGCCGGTCAGGACCCGAACGCGGTCCTTCATCTTCGGCGACGCGCGCAACGTGTCCATTACCCGCTTGAGGCGCTCGCCGGACATGTTGTCGGCCGCGATCATCATGCGCACGTTGAGGCTGTCGAGCGACGCGCCGAGTCGAGCCAAGGTTTCAGTTGACGCGAGCAGACCGCCCGGATGACCGTGGAAATCGATGGCCGGATACTTCGCCGTCCGCCGCATGTTCGTCGGAGCGACGAGCGTGGACTTGGGGCGATAGTCGAGGATGCTGGGCGCCGGCATGGCGGGGCCCAGGCAGCTGAGAGGCCGGACTTCGGTGGTGCCTGGCGGGCACTCCTCTCCGGGCTTGATCGTGCTGCCGCCGCGAAACCCACTGCCACCGCCGCGACCGGCAGGTGGCTGGGTGGGCGGCTGTTGTGCCGACAGTGCGGACGAAAAGAGGAGGCCGGCAGTCAGGCCGGCGAGAGCAAGAGAACGGCGCATCGAGGCTCCAGGGCTTCGGCAGGGCAGGAGGGACACGACAATAATGGCGCGAGGGGGGCGGGAACGGTACACGCACCCCCGAAACCACAACGTTTGCGGACGCCACGCCGTTGCTCCGGGCAGCCCAGCGCCGTTCCCTCCACTTCTGTGAGCCTGCTGCATGACCGCTCCGTCCCTTCGCGCCACCACCACGCCCGCGAACGAACGCGCGCTGCCCTTCATGTTGTTGCTGTTCATCGGCAGCGGGTGCGCGGCGCTCATCTACGAGGTCGTCTGGTTTCAACTCCTGAGCCTCATCGTCGGTTCATCGGCGATCTCGATGGGCATCATCCTCGGCACATTCATGGGTGGCATGTGCCTCGGCAGCCTCTGGTTGCCGCGCTGGTTCTCGGCGCGTGAGCATCCGTTGCGCGTCTATGCGAAGCTGGAGCTCGGAATCGCGCTGTGTGGTGTGCTGATCCTGTTTGGCCTGCCGATACTGGGCAAGGCCTACATCGCGATCAGTGGGCCGGGCCTGAGCGGCATGTTGTTCGCCGCGGTGCTCTGCGCCATCGGCCTGTTGCCGCCGACGCTCATGATGGGTGCGACGTTGCCGGCCATCGCGCGATGGGTGCAGACCACGCCATCTGGCATTTCGTGGCTCGGCTTCTTCTACGGCGGCAACATTGCGGGCGCGGTCGCCGGGTCGCTCCTCGCTGGCTTCTATCTGCTGCGCGTCCATGACAACACGTATGCCACGTTTGCGGCGGTCGCTCTCAATGTGCTGGTCGCCCTCGTGGCCTTCGTGATTGCCGGTCGCACGACATACACCGTCACCGAGGCCGAGATCACGGCGTCGCGCACGGCGCCACTGTTCGCCATGCCGGCTGGTACCGCGCCAGTGTACCTCACGATCGCGCTCTCGGGTATGACCGCACTCGGCGCCGAGGTCATCTGGACGCGACTGCTCTCGCTGACCCTCGGCGCGACGGTCTATACGTTCTCACTGATTCTCGCCGCCTTTCTGGCCGGACTGGGCATCGGCAGCAGTGTCGGGTCGATGATCGCGCGATTGACGACCTCGCCGCGCGTTGCGCTCGGGTGGTGTCAGGCGTTGCTGGTCGGCGCGTTGGGGTGGGCGGCCATCTCGCTGTCGAACTGGCTGCCGTGGTGGCCGATCCAGCCAACGCTGGACTACACGCCCGGTGCGCTGTTCCAGTTGGATTTCGTGCGCTCGCTGTGGGTGGTACTGCCCGGTGCCTGCCTGTGGGGGGCGTCCTTTCCACTCGCGCTCGCGGCGGTCGCACCCGGCGAGAAGGACTCGGCGCGATTGGTCGGCTCGGTGTACGCCGCGAATACCGTCGGCGCCATCGTCGGCTCGCTGGTGACGGCGCTGGTTCTCATCGCCTCGATCGGGACGCAGAATACCCAGCGTGTGTTGGTTGTCTTCGCGATGGCGTCGGCGCTGGTGGTGTTCGTCCACATCCTGCAAGCGAAGGCGGCTGTGACGGATGCAGCCTCGCAGAATGCCGCAACGCCGAGTGGGCGGATCTCGGCGGCGTGGGGTGCAGTGGTGGTGCTGGTCGCGGGCGGCCTCATCACGTGGAAGATCCAGCGGATTCCCGATGCGCTGATCGGCTTCGGTCGCTGGACAGCAGGCTACGGATGGGAGCGCGGCACAATTCTGTACACGGGCGAAGGACTGAATTCGTCGATGGCCGTGTCGAAGCTTGCCAACGGCGTGCTCAACTACCACAACACCGGGAAGATCCAGGCCTCGAGTCATCCGAAGGACATGCGACTGCAGCGGATGCTGGGCCATCTGACCACGCTGATTCCGGCGAATCCGAAAAACGTGCTGGTCATCGGCTGCGGGGCGGGTGTCACCGCGGGTGCGGTCAGCATTTCACCGCTTGTGGAGCGTGAGACGATCGCCGAGATCGAGCCGCTGGTGCCGGAGTTCGTGTCGAAGTACTTCGGCGAACACAACTATCAAGTGGTCGACAACCCCAAGGTGCACGTGCAGATCGACGATGCGCGGCACTTCCTGCTGACCACGAAGGAAAAGTTCGACGGCATCACGTCCGACCCGTTCGATCCGTGGGTGAAGGGTGCGGCGACGCTGTACACCGAGGAGTTCTTCCAGACGGCGAAGGACCACCTGAATCCCGGTGGCATCATGACGGTGTTCGTGCAGCTGTACGAAAGTGGAGAGGCGGCGGTGAAGAGTGAGATCGCCACGTTCCTCAAGGTGTTCCCGAACGGCGTGGTGTGGGGCAACACGGACGGCGGCCAAGGCTACGATGTGGTCATGATGGGGCGCGTCGACGACACGCCGATCGACGTCGACATGATTCAGGCGCGTCTCGATTCTCCGCAGTTTGCGCAGGTGGCGCAGTCGCTGTCGGAGATCGGCTTCAACTCGGCGTCGGACCTCTTGTCGACGTTCGCCGGGCAGGGCGCGGACCTGGCGCCGTATCTCGCGGATGCGCAGATCAACACCGATCGCAACCTGCGCCTGCAGTATCTGGCCGGCGCCGGCGTGAATGCCTACGAGCAGGCGAAGATCTATCGGGGCATCCTGCAGGCGCGGAAGTACAAGCCAAACCTGTTCACCGGTCGGCCCGACGTCGTGAATGCCCTCTGGGGTGCCGTGATGACGCGGCAGTAGGCTCCGCAGGTCATCACCGCACCGCCGGCCTATTCGACACGCCAGGACCCTTGACAGGCCAAAACGACACCTGTAGATCTACACATGTAAAACTACACCTGTCGTTTAATCTTGAGGTCGACATGGCAGAGACTCACCAGCTGACCGCCCTGCAGCTCGACATCCTTCGCGTTCTCTGGGAGCGCGGAGAGGCCACCGTGGCCGATATCTGGGAGGCGCTGCACGCCGAACGCGGACTCGCCCAGACCACGCTGGCGACGATGCTCTCCCGCCTCGAAAAACGCGGCGTCGTCACACACCGCACCCAGCTGCGCCAGTTCGTATACCGCGCGCTCGTCACGGAAAGTGAAGCGCGCCATTCCATGGTGTCCGAACTGACGAGCCGGCTTTTCGAAGGCGACGTCTCGGCCCTGGTCAGTCACCTGCTGACGGCTCAGGACGTAAGTCCCGGGGATCGGCAGCGCATCCGCGACATGCTGCGCGACGCCACCAACCCGGAGAAGAAATGACCGCCTCGTTTTCGACCGCCGTGCTCGCCTGGCTGGCCACGTATGCCATCCACAGCACAATCCTGCTTGGTGGCGCGTGGTTGCTGTCCCGTCGGGCCGCCACCTCCCCAGTCATTCGAGACATCATCTGGAAGGTGGCACTGGTCGGCGGTGTGTTCACATCACTGCTGCAGCAACTGACGACCACGCCCGTCGCGGCGGAGGTCACGCTTTCGAAGGCGCCGCCAGTCTCCATCGCGCCGAGTCTCGCCGGTCCGGTCGATGGCCAATCGCCACCGGTGCCAAAGGGCGACACCCAGCACGTCGTCAGCACGACCGACCACATTGAGCAGCTTGTCGACGACGACAACATCGCCGTCGGAGCGACGTGGCGTGCGCGCCTCCAGTCAGTTGCGTGGTCGCCGGTGCTTGTGATTGCGTGGGCGACACTCGCGGCACTTCTGTGCGTCGTCTACGTGGCCCGCCGTCTGGTGTTGACCGGCCGGCTCGAGAATCGACGCGCCATCACCGAAGGCCCGCTGCCCGCCATACTCGCACAGCTGTGCCGCGACGTGCAACACCGTTCAACGGTGCGATTGACGTCGGTGAATACGATCGCGAGTCCTGTGGCCCTCGGGGCGCGCGAAATCTGTTTGCCGGAAGCGGTGCTGACGCAGCTGTCGATGGACGAACAGCGCAGTCTCTTGGCGCATGAACTTGCTCATCTCACGCGGCGCGACCCGGCCTGGCTCGCGCTGGGAGTCATGATGGAGCGCGTGTTCTTCTTTCAACCGCTCAATCGTGTGGCTCGTGTGGCCATGCAGCGCAACGCGGAGCTTGTCTGCGACGATTGGGCCGCCTCACAATCGGGCTCCGGCTTGCCGCTTGCGCAGTGTCTTGCTCGTGTTGCCGAGTGGATGGAAGCGGCGCCGCTCAGCGTTCCGGTGGCCGGCATGGCCGAGCAGCGGTCGCTCCTGGTGACCCGCGTGGCGCGCCTGCTCGAGGGCCGACGCACGTCGCCGGCGCTGTCACGCAGTGCCATTGCGGTTGGCACCATCGCCGTGCTGGCGGCCACCACGGCGGCGGCGCCCGTGGTGCGCTCAACACGCGTCGACGGGCGCGGTGCAGTGCCCGCGCCGATCAGCAGTGAATCACCCGCCGTCGACGATACAACAGAAAGTTTTATCAGCCCGCCAGACGCCGCAGCGCCGAATCTCGGCGTCGCCTCGAAATCGCAAGGCCTCACACCTTACGTGGCCGCGCCACTCGATGAGCACGTCGGCGCGGAAACCGCTGCCGACGATACGGACAGTGGCGCGGCAGTAGCCGCCGGATCCGTAGAAGGTCGCAGGCGTGAAGCATCGACAGCGTCCACGGTGGTGCTTCAGGACACGGCTGTCGTGTCGGCGCTGATCGAACGACTGAAGGATCGTGATCCCGGTGTTCGCGCGGCCGCCGCATCCTCGCTGGGTCGTCTGAAAAGCCGCCGTGCCGTGAACGCGCTGATCGCGGCGATGGATGACGGCAGCAAGGATGTGCGCATCGCCGTCATGGAGGCGCTGGCTGAGCTCGAAGATCGTGCGGCTTTGCCGGCGTTGATGAAGGGCCTGACCGACGGCAGTGCAGACGTCCGTGTGCGCGCCCTGGACGGCCTTGAACACTTCAGCGGCGAAGTCCGCGCCAGCGCACTCGCCACACTCGTGAAGGATGGCAACTCCGATATTCGCCGACGCGCGATCGCGTTGCTCGGCGAAACCACCGATCGGGCGGTCACGCCGTCGCTCGTCGCCGCCGTCCGTGATGGAAACGCCAACGTGCGCGTCGCCGCCATCGAAGCCCTCGCGCACATCGGCGACCCGTCCGTGATACCGTCGCTCACCTTAGCGCTGGCAGACGGCAACCGCGAGGTCCGTCGGGCCGCGGTGTCCGCGTTGTGCGAACTGGACGCACCGTTGCCGGAGTCGCTTCTGGTGACCTTGCTTGGTGATGAAGACGCGGAGGTCCGCGTGGCGGCCCTCGAGTACGTGAAGGAACATCCCACGGCGCCGATGGTGTCGACGATCCGCAAACTGCTGGATGACGACGACGGTGACGTGCGCGAGATGGCCGTGGAGGCATTGGCGGAGCATCGGGATCCGGCGGCGCGGGAAGCGTTGCGTGCCGCCTTGCGCCACGAGGACCCGAAGGTGCGGCGCCTCGCCGCCGATGCCCTGGGAGATCGCAAATGACCAGGCGAATTGCGTCACGTCTGGTGGCCGGCGCAGCCCTTGCGCTCGGCGTCACTGCGGTCGCTGCGGCGCGCAGCGACGGCGGTTCCTTCTCCTCGTCGAATGCAGGGATCGTCGCGTCTGCGCACCATGAAGGGCTCGACTCCGCGCACGTCGCGCAGATGCTGGCGACGCTGCGTGCTGCCGATCCACTCATCTGCGAACTGCTTGTCGACCGGATAGGCAACTACTGGGACAACGAAAACGATGGGATCGGCCGATTGGTCGATGCCCGCACACTCCAGGCGGCGAAGGACTCGGCGCGTGGCCGAATCAGCAGTAAGGGCGCGCAAGCGCTGCTGCTGGCCACGATGGGCGACGACGATCCGTGCGTGCGCCAACTCGCCGGTGAATGGTTGGGGCGTAGTGCGATTCCTACCGATCAGCTGATTCAGCGACTCGCCGATCCGAGTCAGCGTGTCCGGGAGGTCGCCGCCTTCGCGTTGGGCGTTGGACATCGCGAACACGGCGCGGCGTCGCGCAGGGCGCTCGAACGCCTCGCTGGTGATGGCGAAGCACACCTCCAGGCGATGGCGGTGTGGGCGCTTGGCGAGGCGGAAGATACGGCGTCGCTGCCGGTGCTGCGGCGAGCCTTGCAGTCCACGACCTCGGCCGTGCAGCTCGCGGCGATCGCCGCCGTCGCCGAGTTCCACGACGCGTCATCACGAGAGCGCTTCGAATCGTTGCTGAGTTCGTCGCGCAGTGACGCGGTACGGGCGCGGGCGGCAGAGGCCCTCGGTGAATTGGGTGATGTGCGGTCACTGGACGTGCTGGCAAAGGCGCTTGGCGACGGTGCGGGGCGGGTGCGCTACGCAGCCGTCCAGGCGATCGAAGAGTTGGAGGGCGTCGAAGACGCACCGCTCGCGTTGATCGCTGCGACAACCCAGACCACCGATACGACCCTGCAACGCATGGCGGCGATCACGTTGGCCGAGTTGCATGACCCCAAGTCCCTTGATGCGCTGCTGGCCCTCGTGCCGCACGGAGATCGTGAGGTGCGACTCCACGTAGCAGAGGCGCTCGGTGAGATCGGGACGACGAAGGCCAACGCTGGTCTCTTGCGTCTCCTGTCCGATGTGGATGCTGAGGTGCGACGCGCTGCGGCCGAAGCGTTGGGTGAGGCCCGCCACTAAACCTTCGTCGTCGGCGCGGCATCCAAATCGGGGTGAATGTTTCCGACCGCTGCCCCGCTCTGAATCGAGCCCCTCATCCGGCGACGACGCCGGGAATCCCCATTCATGTCCACACGAACACTTTTCCGCGCTGCCGGCGCGGCAACGGTAGTCTTGTGCCTATCGGTCACCATGGGCCGTGCACAGGGCAATACCGATGCCTCGCCGACCGCCAGTTTTCCTCGGAGCCTGGTGCGCGAGGCCGCGCGTGCCGAAGCCCTCCGTTCGAACGCACCCATCACGTTGGACGGGAAACTCGATGATGCGAGCTGGCGGAATGCACGCTACGTCAGCGGACTTACACAGCGTGAGCCCGCCCAGGGCGCACCCGCCCGCGATTCCACGTTCGTCGCCTTCCTGTACGATGACCAGGCACTGTATATCGGCGCGCGTATGGCGAGTCGCACACCCGAGAGCATTCGCCCGCTGGTGGCGCGACGCGATCGCGAGGGCAATGCCGAACAGCTGATTGTCTCCTTCGACACGTTCGGCGATCGCCGTACCGCCTATACGTTTGCGATCACGTCGGGGGCGGTACGTATCGACTACTACCACAACTCGGACTTCGAGAATTCCCGGGACTACACGTACGATCCGGTGTGGGAGGCGCGCACCACGGTCGACGCGCATGGATGGACGGCAGAGGCACGCATCCCGTGGTCCCAACTCCGCTTTAATGAGTCCGACGAGCAACGTTGGGGCCTCAACATCGTGCGGCTCATTCCGGAACAGAACGAGTCGGACTACTGGATGCTCGTCAAACGGGACGAGACGGGATGGGCATCACGCATGGGGCAGTTGAGCGGACTGCGCGGCGTCCGGCCACGGCAGCGGATCGAGGTGCTCCCATATGTCGCGAGCGACGGGCGGTCGAAGACCGCCGTCAATCCGGCCAACCCGTACGACAAGAAGTTCCGGGGTACCACACGTGCGGGGGCCGATCTCAAGATCGGCCTCGGGCCGAACGCGACGCTCGAGGCAACGATCAATCCGGACTTCGGGCAGGTCGAAGCCGATCCCGCCGTGGTGAATCTGTCGGCGTTCGAGATCTTCTTTCAGGAACGTCGGCCCTTCTTCACGGAGGGCACGCAGCTGCTGAACGCGCGCAACATGTTCTACTCCCGTCGCATCGGGGCGCCGCCGTCGCTGGGGCACGACGGGCGATACGCCGACGTGCCGCAGAATACGACCATCCTGGGCGCTGCGAAGGTCAGCGGGCGCCTGCCGTCCAAGCTGTCATTTGCCGGGCTGACCGCACTCAGTGCGCGGGAGATGGCGACCGTCTCGGACGGGGCCGGGCTTCCCGAGCGTACGCTCGAGGTCTCGCCGCGAACACTGTATGGTATCGCCGCGGTGCAACAGGAGTTCGGTCGCGACGGGTCCACCGCCTACGCCATGCTGAGTGGTGTCGAGCGTGACATCGCCGACGGGAGCCGCAGTGCGCGATTGCTGAGCCAGCGTGCCTACTCCGGGTTGGCGGACACCCGCATCCGCTGGGGCGGCGGCCGCTACGACGTGAACGCGTACGCCGGCTTCAGCATGATTGAGGGAGATTCGGCCGCGATACTCGCACAGCAGCGCTCCAGCCGTCGATTTTTCCAGCGGCCGGACGCGGGATACGTGCGCGTGGATTCGTCGCAGACCGTGATGACCGGCTTCGTGGCGGCGGCGAGCCACAGTAAGCTGGCGGGAGCGTGGTTGTGGGACC
>CAZMGX010000019.1:8016-27767 GCA_964565915.1 uncultured Gemmatimonas sp. | reverse complement strand
TCGAGATCTTCACGCGATTCTCGAAAGCGCCAGTCTGGACACGTGACCTGAAAGACGATGAACTGCTGCATGGCGAGCACACATTGCAGTTCAACGCGCAGGACAACTGGGACGGAAAGATCGATGCGCACGCGGATTTTCCGGATCAGTTCCTCACGGCGGAACACTCACCGTACAAGTTGAAGCTGACCATCGCGGGCGACGGCGTAAACACGTCGCCGACGGCATGGACCTATTGTCACGTGATGATCGGCAAGCTCGAACTCGAATACGGACCCAAGTCGGTGCTTCCGGTGCAGCCCGCAAGTCGGGAGGGCGGAATCCATCGCGACATGTTCGACGAGTTGCTCGCACAGGGAGCGACCCCCCCGGTCGGCGGGTCCGTAAAGGTGTTCCTGACCAGCAACATCTTCAAGAATGCTTCAGCGGACATGTTCGCCAACCAACTCTTTACCCGCTACGAGGCGGTCTGGGGCGACGGTCCGCTGATCCCGCTGTTCTGCAAGGTCTGGGTGAAATCATCGAGCGATACCGATGTGGTGGCACACAAGGCGCTGGGTGGCGTGAAGTTTCTGTGGGACTGGGAGAGTACGTCGGTCGCGAGTCCCACCGGCTTCACGTCGAAAGCGGAAAAGTACCTCGTCAAGAAGACCAAGCCGAAAGGCATGAACTGTCACAAGGCACGCGGCGGGAAGCGTGGCTCAGACGATGCCGTCTTTCCGGCGCAGGGCGGCACTGTGCCGGGCGCGCTCGTGGATGGGACATTCCCGTTTGTCGTGCAGCCCGTGGACAAGCCACGAACGTGGGCCGCCCACAGTCTGGCGTGGAACGACGGCGTCGCGGCGTCCAAGACGGGGGTCATGTTTCAGCCCTCTCGCATGGCGGGCGACAAATACAAGGTCACGGTGTATGTCAACCAGGTGTATGACCGCAAGAAGAAGCTCGGATTGAACGTCGACAAAGACGCGCCTCTCCCGTCGCCGGTCGTGCTAAAGGCCGAGACGGGCGACTACCACGTCTGGCGTCGTGTGGATGTTCGGCGCTACGTCAAGAAGAACGCGACGATCGCGGAGACGATTTCGCTCCCCACGGTGAAGGGCGAGTACGCCAAGGCCTTTCTCGACCTGCGGGATCTCACCGGCGGTGCCATCCGATTCGTGGCGCAGGCGGACTGGAACAGTCGTATCGCCACCGGTACGGCGGCCTACGGGGCCAACATCGTGCGCATGCTCGACCCTGGGGACCAGCACGCGTTGGGAGTGCACCTCGTGCATCTCCGTACGCGCAATCAGTACCGCGCCGCACTCATCGCGGCCGGAACGGCGGCCGCGGCGGCCGACGTGTTCATGGCGGACCCCGCCAACAACATGCAGGACGCCGACAATTACACGTCGCTGGCATCGAATCTGGCCGGACAGCTCGCGCACCGCGTGTTCGACCCGGAGATCGACCCTGACCCAGGCTGCACGATCTTTCACACCTACAAGAACCACAACTTGGGGAGCACGTTGTTGGGTGAAGCGTTCAATGTGCCAGGGACCGCCGGAAATCGGTGTGCCTTCCTGCTGTGCGCCCAGAACTCGGATCACGACGCGCCTGACAACATCGAGAACACGGCGACGCACGAGTTCGGGCACCACTTCTTCCTGCCGCACACGCCCGACTCCGGTGAGAAGAAGAACTACAAGGCCCACGACAAGTCGAACAAAACGTGCATCATGTCGTACAACATTCCGACCGAGTTCTGCGGCTTCTGCCAACTACGTCTCAGAGGATGGAGCAAGAGTGCCCTCAAACCCGTGCCGTCAAGCAACTCGAAGTCGTAGTCGCATCTGGTTGCTGCCAACGGCATGTTGGACCCTCGCCGTGCCGCTGCCCCTTGCGGCGCACCCCCTTCACCCCAGGAGGCCCAGTTTGGAGATCCATATCCGGTCGCCGCAAGCGTCCTATGTGAACGGGGAGAAGCTCCGCGTCGAGGTCACCATGCGGAATCCCGGGACCGCGCCGTTGACGGTGCCCGTGTTGGACGATCCTTTCAGCCCCCAGCCGTTCTTCGTCATTCGCGGCCCGTCGTACCTCGATCCGTTCCGATTCCACTGGAGGGGACGGCCCCCGAAAGGCAGTCAGGCACCGCTCGAGGTCACCACCGTCCCGGCAGGCGAGGCGCTGACGGAGATGCTCGCGCTGCCGGCGTCTCTGCAGTTTCCGGCGCCGGGTATTCACACGTTGTTCGCTACCTACGAGCACAACGGAAAGGTCGTGGAATCGAATCACATCGACGTAAAGGTCACTGAGGCTGGTCCGCCCGTCTTTCGATTCGTGGGTCGCACGACCCCCGCGTCCTTGCTTGACATCCAGGCGCTCAGCATCAGCGGATCGTCGCTCTTCTTGGCATCGTTCCGGGAACAGCGTCCGGACTTGGGTGAAACCTCCTTCCGTGGTCTCTCGCGAATCGCGACGGTCGATGCGGGTGCGACCGACTTCTTTGCCCCTTGGTGTCAATCGGCAGAACCGGGCGTCAACGGACCGCGATTTGGCTGGCGCAATGGCAATACCCTGAGCGTAGCCGGATTTCGAAAGCTGCCACAGCGGATCGTATTGCCCTTCGTGCCGAGAATTCACGGCCCGTCGATCATGTACGCATCGGGTGTCATCGAACGACTCGTGACCGATGAGGCCGGGACGCGACTGGCGCTGGTGCGTTTTCCGGCCGTCGGATACGATGAGCCGCCGGCACCGGCGACCGTGGTGTGGGACCGTCCGATGCACGAGCCGATCGTTGATCTGGCGATGTCGATCAATCCAAACGGAGCACACGTGGCCGTGCTCCGAGGCCGAAATGCGGTGCAGCTGATCACCTGGGATGATCGGGGACCCTCGACGCCGGCGCCGGTGCCGCTCGCGGGAAACGCCGTCGGTACGGTGGCACCGGCGGTGCACCTCTCCACGGCTGGCGTTGCGCGTGCCACCGTGCTGACGACGGCCCCGGGCAACACGCGCCGCGTCATGCTCACAGAGATCGTGTGGCGACCGGGCTCGGACCCGGTGGTACAGCCAGCGGCGAACCTCGAGTTGACGTCCGCCATTCGCTCAGGAACCGTCGCATACTCGATGAGCGCGATCGAGTCCCCCCGGCGGGAGTGGTTCTTCGTGTTGGAGAGTCGCCGCGTCCAGACCAGTCGGTCGGATGGGAAGGCGCGCATCTACAAACGGGAAGTGCTGCAGCCGCCCCATCTGCTGGTGATGAGCGAGCTGACGTACTATCTCGAGGTACACCGGAAGCCCGCGCTTGTGCTGATCGACTGAACGGTACTGCCGCGACAGCCACGAAGCGGTCGCCCGCCATCAACTCGCGTCTCCCTGTCATTGCCGTGCAACAGACTCTCGTCGTAGACCAGCGATATCTCATCGGCTTCGAAGGCGCGCTGCCGCCACACGAGCCCGCCGACTTCATTCGTGACGCGGCGACGATCGCGAACATCCTTCGCCGTTGTCTCGACAGCACGTACGAAATGCACCAGCTGCGCGCCATGGCGGCGAGCGTCCACCGCTCAGAATACGTGAACCTGCTCAGCGACGTGGCCGTGGTGGATCTGGTGGTTCGACTCACGGATCACGGACGCGTACGCGTTCTCGGCCTCGTCAAGCACGCGGTTCTGCCCGGTGTCCCCATGGAGGTGCGACGGGCGGCCGCCGCCACGCCGCCACCAACGGCATCCGCGACGCGACGGACCGAAGTGGAGGTCGTCCCGTCGTTCAGCGGCGACCTCGACGCTGGTGCACTCGTCGCCGGATTGCTCCAGGCGTCGCAGGATGGCACCCCGTTCTGCGAAGAGTGCGCCCGTGCGGCGCGGGCCGCGTGACCGTGGCCGTGCTGCAACGCGCCGAGAGTTATCAGCGGCTGCTGACGACGCTGTGGCCGGCTGGAGAGTCGAGCGCCGCGGGCGTGTACGCGATTCTCGATGGCGCGCGTGATCCGCGCATCCCGAGTCGAGTCGAGAGCTATCTCGACCAGAAAGCCTGCCTCTACGAGGGGGCCCTGCCGCGCGAACTCTCGAACGCCGCTCCACATCTGTTGCGCCTGTTCTGTGACGACCGCTTCTGTCGACGACTGCTCGAAGATGGCTGGGGGAACGCCTGGGGCGTCTTCGCCATCACGCTCACGTCACTTACGTCGCTGCGTCGCCATTTCCGGAAGTTCATGGTCGTCCGTGGACCGGGCGGCAACCGCCTCGTCTTTCGCTGGTACGATCCGCGGGTCCTGCGCGTCTACCTGCCGACGTGTACCGTCGAGGAACTGCGCACGGTCTTTGGGCCGATCGAGACGTTTGTGGTCGAGGGCCGTGACGCGGGCACGGCGCATCTGTTCGCCTTTGACGGTGAGCGCCTGACCAACACGATCATTCGACTGGACGTCGTGTAGTCAGCCTTCGCGCGGACGCTCCTCGCGGGATCCGAGTACCACCGCGGCCGTCATGTCACCCGTCACATTCGCCGTCGTGCGGAACATGTCGGGAATCGTATCGACGCCCAGCATGATCCCGGCGCCCTCGATCGGGAGACCGGCCGCCATCAGTACGGGAACCATGGCGATGATCGTGCCTCCTGGAATTCCCGGCACGGAAAACGACACCACGATGGCGGTGAATGCGATCGTAGCCAACTGGGCCGGTCCCAATGGAATGCCGTACAGGTGTGAGATGAACACGATCGGCACGGTTTGCCCGACGCCCGCGCCGATGCGAAACGTCGCGGTCAGCAGCGGCACCAGAAACCCGGCGATCTGCGGGGGCAGCTTCAGCGTATCGCGCGTTGCGGTAATCATCGCCGGCAGCGCCGCCAGAGACGAGCGACCACTGAACGCCATGGCCTGCGCCGGAAGAATCGCCCGCGCAAAGGTGCCGAGCGGCATACGTCCGCCGATGACGGCGACGGGATAGAGCAACCCAATCAGCAACGTCGAGAGAACCGACACGACGGCGATGTACGTCGCCAGTGCACCGGCGGCGCTGAGGCCGAGGCGCGCCGCCAACGGCACGGCCAGGGCAAACACGCCGATCGGGGCGAGTTGCAGCACCCAGTGCACCAGCGTGATCGACGCATCGAGGATGCCCTCCAAGCCGCGCACGACGGGCGCGCGTCGCTGGGCGTCGATTCGTGTCAACGCAATGCCGAAGGCGAGCGAGAAGATGATCAACGGCAACATCGCGCCATCCGCAGCAGCCTTGATCGGATTCGACGGCACCAGATCCACCAGCCACTGCGCGAACGTCGGCATCGCGCGCGTGCTGTCGCCCGCTGAAGCCGCCGCACTGGCCCTGAGCGCCGCCGAGGCCTCGGGATCAATCGACAGCAGCGAGAACGCAGGGCCGGCGGCCAACACACCCAAGGTGCAGGCAATGGCAAGACAGACCAGCATGAAGACCAACGCGCGACCACCGAGACGACCGATGGTCCACGAATCCGGCGCGGACGCCACCCCGACGATCAGGCTCGACACGACGAGTGGAATGATCGTCATGCGAATGGCGTTGATGAACAGGGTGCCGAGCGGCTCGATCCAACGGGAAAGCGCGCTCAGGGCGGCGCTCTCGCTGACGGAGATGCCCACGCCAAGCCCCAGCCCCGCGACCAACGCCACGAGGACCCTCATGGTGAGTGACATCCGACCAAGCTATGCCGTCGGCACGCAAACCGCGATCACGTGACGTACGCCATGCGCGATGTCGACTACGTCTTCAGTTGCTGGTCGCGTCCGTGCAGCCGAGTGCGCAGGAAACCCTGACACCGACGCGCTCGTCCGGACGTAAATCACGGCATGCGACGAAGACTCTTCCTGACCCTGGTGCTGGTGACCGGTGTTGGCGCACCGCTCGCTGCACAATCGGACGATGGCCTGCGATTCCGGATCCGCCAGGACACCATCGTGGACGGGGTGCGCTGCGGACCGACCGGTCGTGCGTACGCGGTGATCTACGAGAACGGACGACTCGATGAATGCCCGATCGCGGCCGATACGGTCATTGCCGGGCATCAGTTCCCGCGAGGGACGTGGATCCGATTGACCGACGACGGTGTGCTCAAGTCGGTCTGGCTGATGGCCCCGATGACTGTTCAGGGGTTGCCGTGTCGCGGCACCGGCTTCAAGGGGTGGGCGGTCACCTTCCACCGCTCCGGCAGGCTGTCACTGTGTTACCTCGATGACGAGACGACGATCAACGGTGTCCCCTGCGCGGCGGCGACCTTCCTGAGAGAGCTGACTGGCAATTCCGGCGTCTCACTTCGCGAGGACGGGCGACTGCACAGCTGTCGCCTCGCCCGGGATTACGTGTACGACGGAAGGCCACACAAGAAAGGGAGTCGGCTGACGCTACCGTAGCGGCAGCGGCCCGGTGCCGGCACGCAGCTCGCGGACCATGCGATCGTCGCCCGTCAGCTGCCAGTGAATCATCGAGACCGGGATCATGCCGGCCGCATTCACTTCATCGAAAAAGCGCTGCATCGTGAATGCGTCACCGAGCTGACGGGCCCGCTCTGCCATCACGTCCTCCATGAGGCGTCCGCCGGTCACATAGCTGGCGCCATACCCCGGCTGCCGGAGGTACAGGTGCTGTTCGAACCCCAACAGGGGATCGCGACGCATCCAACCGCGCGCCGTCCAGTTCACGTGCAGATCGCCGGCCTCCGCCATCGTCAGGTCATTCGCGTGTGCGTACAGGTTGCCGAGGCCGCGGGCGGCGCGCGCGATCAGCATGACCCAGACGATCTCGCGCGAGCGCGGACTGTCGTCGTACAGACCGGCATGCATCATCCACTCTTCCATCACCGTGGCCATGCCCTCGGAGCGACTCATCCAGACGTTGTACCGCAACGCGCTGCGACGAATCGGACTCGCGTGGGGGGCGACACGCAGGCGCATGTTGTCCCACCAGTGGTAAAGGTGGGTCCAAAGTGGAATGGGATCCCGGTGCGTCGTCTGTGCGAAGAAGTTGCGTGTGGCCTCTGGCGAGAATCCCGGCATGCGCTCCCGCAGGGCACGCTCCATCCACGGTTCCATCGTGAGGATGCGCTTGTCCTGCATGAACCGGAGATAGCGCGGGATCGCCTGCGCCTGCATCGCCGCGAACGCCTCGGACGTTTCCACCACGCGCATCGGCGGCAGCGCCCGATTGCGTGTTTCCTCGAGGCGCAGGGACGCATGCGCGCGCATCAACTCACGACGCGTGATCGTGACTTCGTCTTCCCAGGACATGGGCATGAGCAAGACGTTGCGCAGGAACCATGTGTATTGGGCCTTGCCGATCCCCGACGGACCCTTTCGCTTGGTCGCTTCGCCGCGGACCCAGTCCGCGAAGCGGACGGTCGCCGCATGCGCATCCGTCACGGCGGCTCGCAGCGCGGTATCCTGGCGTGCCACACGCTCGCGTAACGTCTCCAGTGTCGCCGCCTGGTCCTCGAACGCCCGCACACCGCCGATCCAGAGATCGCGCGCGGTCCCGCCCGCCAGATTGATGCGGGCCTGCGTGAGCAGTGGCGGGATCGTGCGCAGTGCGGCCGTCAACGCCGCGGATTCTGCCGAGGTCAGCGGCCGCACCGTATCGAGGACCGTACGCGGCCAAAGTCCGTACTGCCACAAGCGAATCACCCCGTGAATCGTCGGCCCTTCTTCGGCCGGCGTATCACTCTCTTCCGCGCGGATCGAGGCGTAGTACGCGGGATCACGCGCAAACGGCTTGAGCACCGTCAGGTGATACAGCATGCCGTTCATCTCGGCGCGCACGAGATGGTGATCGACCTGCTCCGCGATGGACCAGCCGGTGGTATCGATGGCCTGCAGGCGCTGCTGCAGGACCCGCAGGCGCGCGAGCCGCTTCGTATTCGTCGCCGGGGTGTAGTCCGGGACGCCGTTTACACGCGGCGCCTCTTCGAAGGTGCGCCACTCGGTGAACAGGGAGAGCAGCGCCGGATACGTGCGACTGCCGCCCTGCGCGAACAGTGCGGTGGGGGCGGCGCCGAACACTCCTGCCACCAGCAGGAGCGCCGCGGCCAGTCGCCGAAGCGGCCGCGCGCGCCCCGTGGCAGGAGTCGCTGCCATCATGTCGCGGAGAGGGCGGCGGGCAACGCCGCGGCGACCTGACGCATTTCATCGGGCGTGCCGATGCTGATGCGCACCCAGTCGTTGTACGGAGGGAATGCTCGTCCGATCATGAAGCCCGCGGCCAGCATCTTGGCCTGTACCTTCTCCACCGGCATACCAGCGTGGAAGAACACGAAGTTGGTGTGCGACACCGTCATCTTGCGCCCCATGCCCTTGAGCGCGGTCTCCATAATCGCCCGTCCCTCCGCATTGCGCTGCTTGCACATCGACTGGTACGCGGTGTCCTGAATGGACGCGATGGCGCCGCGCGCACCAAACACACCGGGCGCGCTGGTGGTGAAACCGGCGAGGCGCGCGATGATGTCGGGACGCGCAATCGCGAATCCCGTGCGCAAACCCGCCAGCCCGTGGATCTTGGATGCCGTGCGCGAAATGATGACGTTCTCACCGGCGAGCACCATGTCCGTCATCGACTTGTACGTCGGGTCGGACACGAAGTCGTGATACGCCTCATCGACGAGCACAACCGCCTTGCGCGACGCGTTGCTGACGAACGAGCGGAGTCGGGTCGCGTTGGTGAGGGTGCCGGTCGGGTTGTTCGGGTTGCACACGAACACCAGATCAACGGACTGCGTGAGGCGCCGGTCCATCGCGTCGAGGTCGTGCGCAAAGTCTCCGTCAAGCGCCACCTTGTGCACGCGCGCACCCATCCACTCCGCATATCGTGGCAGGCCTTCGTAGGTCGGCCACGGCGAGAGCACCTCACTGCCGTGCATGCCATAGGCGAGCGCGACGATGGAGAGCACTTCACTCGAACCTGCCGTGACGAGCACATGGTCTTCCGGCACACCGACGTGCTGCGCAAAGACCTTGCGCACATCGCGCGGTGACGCGGCACCGTACCAGCTGTGCTCCGACCAGCGTTCGGTGATGGCGGCCTTTGCCGACGGCGCCATGCCGTACGGGTTTTCATTGGAGGCGAGCCGGATCGGGCCGGCCAGCCGGCGCTCAAGCTGGACCTCCCGCTCGTGCGCCAAGAATCCCGCCTCGGTCGTGAGTCCGTTCACGACGGCTGGCGCGCCTTCGTCTGCGCCGAGGGCCGGAAGCAGTTGCGGCGTAGCCAGCACGCCACCCGCCACGAGACCCGATGACCTGAGCCACTGACGGCGCGAAAGCGGAGACGCGGAGAAAGGAGTCACGGCAGAGCCTCGGGGAAGGAGGGGAAGGCGGCGTACGAGCGGAGCATCGGGCCGACCACCCGGAGATTGTACTGCCGCCGCGGGCAGTTCGCGAATCAGACGAGGCGGCGGTTTCGGGCCGCCGCCCGTGCGACCCGCCGCAGCTTGCCCGTCACCAGGCCGCACGCTAACGTCTCGGCGAGCGCGAGGGGCGCCACCAGTCCGCGGAAAGGGCCGAGCCCACCCACCAGGCAGGGGCGTGTCATTCGACCCTTCTTTCAGCCTGCGTGATGCGGACCACAGGCGCTCGAAAGGAGGCTGTCATGTCGGAGTCCGAGAGCTTTGCGCGCATCAATCTTGAGCAAGCCCGGAAGCAGGCCAAGGAACTGCTCAGAGCGCATGCGGCCGGCGATGCCCGTGCCTTCAACACCATTCGGTGGACGCACCCGCGGTTTCGCGGTCAGCCGGATGACGTGATCGCCGGCAGCCGGTTTGTTCTCGCCGACGCCCAGCTGATCATCGCGCGCACCCATCACTTCGAGAGCTGGCGGGCCATGCGCGTGTACATCGAGACGATGGCGCGCAACGACCCGACGGTACAGCGCTTTGAGGCGGCGGCCGACGCGGTCATCTCCGGCAACCTAGATGATTTGCGGCGCATGCTGACGGAGCATCCGTCGCTCATCCACCAGCGGTCGACGCGGGCGCATCACTCCACGCTGCTGCATTACGTCTCCGCGAACGGCGTGGAGGACTATCGCCAGATTACCCCCGCCAACATTCTGGACGTCACGCGCCTGCTGCTGGACGCGGGTGCCGACGTGAACGCGACCAGTGATGCGTATGGCGGTGGCAGCAGCTCTTTGGGACTGGTATCCACCAGCGCGCATCCGCGCGCCCGCGGTGTACAGCTTGCGCTGATCGATCTGCTTCTGGAACGTGGCGCGAAGATCGATGGCGAGGATGATTTGCCGAACCTGGTCAGTGGCGCACTCGGCAACGGCTGTCCCGAGGCGGCTGTGGCGCTCGCGGCGCGAGGGGCTCGCGTGAACACCTTGTATGCCGCAGCAGGCATTGGGGACTTGGCGCGTGTGCGCACGCTGTTCGACGCTGCCAGCACCTCTCGCCGCGAGCGGGCGATGATCGTCGCGGCCCAGCAGGGTCACCGCGAGATCGTCCGGTATTGTCTGGATCACGGCGTGGCCGTGTCGGCATCCGATGGTATGACCGCGCTTCACAACGCCAGTGCGGGCGGTCATCTCGAGCTGATGGCGCTGCTGCTGGACCGTGGCGCGTCGCTCGAGGCCCTGAACGTGTACGGAGGGACGGTGCTGAGCAGTACGATCTGGTTCGCCCATCACGTCATCGACGACGACTTCTCCGCGCGTGATTATCCGAAAGTGATCGAGTTCCTGATTGCCGCCGGCGCCAACACCGCCTTTTACGCGGACCTATCGAGCGACATCGAGGGGGTGTATCAACGGGCGCGGTCCCTCGCCGCGAAATCCACCACCACGCACCTTTCGCAGGAGCCCTGATGCATCGGTCTTCGCTCGCACGCGGCGGCCTGTTCGCGGTCGCGCTGATGCCGCAGCCCTTGGTGCCACAGTCCCTGGTGCCGCCGTCCATCGAGCAGTCCGCACATGGCCAGCGCCCACCCGCGCGTTTGGTCACTTCCTTCGACGGACTCGGGATCGGGTTCGACGGTCCGCACGGGACCAGCGCGACGCGCAATCCGTCGGACAACAGTCTGGCCGTCGGGCGCGACCACATCATGCAGACGGTGAACAGCCGGTTGGCGATCTTCACCAAGAAGGGGCGGCTGTTTGATACGACCGGACGCACGTCGTACGGGTCCGTGCCGACGAATACCGTGTTCCGCGGCTTCGGTGGCTCGTGCGAGCAGCGCAACAACGGCGATGCGGTCGTTCGCTATGACCAACTGGCCGACCGCTGGCTGATCGTGATGCCGATCTTCACCCGCGGGCCGCGCCGTGCCAACGAACCCCGTACGCCGCGCAATGGAGAGCCAGCCGCCCTCAGCCAGATCGGACAGCCGGGGCAACCCGGGCCCGCCGTGCGTCTCTACGAACCACCTCTGGTCGGTGCGACCACAACGTCCACCGCTGTGACTTCCCCAACACGGGCGGCGTCGCCGGCACCACCCGACAGCGGATCGTACGCGATGTGCTACGCCATCAGCACCGGGTCCGATCCGATGGGCCCGTATCATCGCTACGAGTTCGTCCGTCCGTTGTTTCCGGACTATCCGCGTCCGGCAGTCTGGCCAGACGGGTACTACGTCCCCAGCAGCACGAGCGACGACTTCATCCAGAAGCACGCGTGTGTGGTGGATCGTGCGCGAATGCTGACGGGTGCGAGTGCCACGGAGCAATGCTTCATCCTCGACGACGTCAACTTTCTGAACAACGTCGACCTCGACGGCCGGCAGCTTCCGCCGCCCGGGGCACCCAATCTCATGCTCGCTGCCGGTGGCGCGCAGCTGAACCAACGACTGGAAGACGATGGCTTGTACGTGTGGCAATTCCACGTCGACTGGGCCGATCCCGCGAAGACGACACTCACGGGTCCCGCGAAGGTTGCGGTGGCTCCGTATCGGTATCTCTGCGGCGGGCAGCTTACCAGCTGCGTGCCTCAGCCCGGGACCGATCGACGGCTCGACGCGCAGGGCGACAAGTTGATGGCCCGCGTGGTGTACCGTCGCATCGGCAATCGTGAGTCGATCGTGGCGGTACACTCGGTGAATTCGGCGGCGGGCACCGGCGGCGTTCGCTGGTATGAGCTTCGCCTCGATTCGCGTGATCGGTCGCGCACCGTCCGTTTGCATCAGCAGGGGACGTATGCGCCCGACTCGTCGTACCGCTGGATGGCGAGTCCGGCCATGGACCGGTTCGGCAATATCGGGATTGGCTACAGCTTCGGCGGCACACCACACTTTGCGGGACAGCGATTCGCAGGACGCCTCGCGTCGGACGCGCTCGGCACACTCACATTGCGGGAGCAGGTGCTGGTGAACGGCGAGGCCTCGCAGACGAACACGCTGCGATGGCAGGACTACACCCAGACGGCGGTTGACCCGGTCGATGACTGCACGATCTGGTATGTCGGCGATTACCTCAAGAAGGATGCGACCAGTTACTCAACGAGGATCGGCGCATTCCGGATGCCGGGTTGCCGCTGACGTGTGCAACCGCAGGCGCCCACCTGCGGATTCCGTCACGGTATCCGTTCACCGACTACGCGGCGACTTTCCTGCTGCCAGATGATCCGCTGCACGCGACCGCTGCCATCGCGCTCGGTCGTCAGCCCAAGACCGTCGGCAAACGAGAAGAAGAACTCGTCGCGGCCCGCCGCGAACAGTGGCAGCAACCGACGACCGGTCGGGCCGGCGACCAGGGCGCCGTCCTGCTCGGCGATTTCGATGATCCATGACGGCCCAAGCCGGTATCGACCGACGAGCAACGCGCGTTCGGCAGCGGTGGTTGGGATCGCCGTGCGAATCGTCGGGGCGAGGTCGGCCCAGCCGTATTCGCGGGCTGCGGCGCGCACGTATTCCATGGCCAACGCGTCGCCGTGGTCGGCATTGGTCATGACCACGATACCTTCACCCCGATCCAGATAGCCGATCGCAATCGCACGAAATCCGTCGTTCCACCCGGTGTGGCTGAACCGATAGGGCGGATTGCCCTTGAGGCCGACGCCGATGCCCTGTTCGTCTTCCGCGGTGCCCTGAAGGCTCATCATGGATCGTGTCATCGATGGAGACAGTCGGCGTTCGGTCTCGCCGCGAAACGCGCGCTGCAGATCGACGACAAACGCCGCGTAGTCCGAGGCGGTCGTCCACAGTGATGCTGGTGCCTGTTCTGGCAGTTCCCGCCACCCACCCGGGACCGCCTTTCCATCGGCGAAGTAGCCACGCGCGATGTCGCCACCGTTGAAGCCCTCGGTGATGGACGCAAAGGTCGATCGCTTCAGGCCGAGCGGCTGGAACAGGTGCTGCTCCGCCAGCGTCACGAACGATCGTTGAGTGGCTTCCGTCATGACTTGCTGGGCCACGAGGTAGCCGCCGCCGGAGTAGGCGGTGCCCGATCCGGGCTGGCGTACCACCCGAATGGTATCGGAGCGCGTCGGCCCTTCGCGCCGCAGAATCTGCAGCACGGTCGGCAGCGGCTCACCACGCGCATACCCATCGAAGCCACTCACGGAGAACCCGGCGCGGTGACTGAGCAACAGCCGCATCGTGACCGGCTGCCGACGCGTCAGTGAATCGTGCGGGACGGTCCACTGGCGCAGCCAGCGATTGACGTCGTCGTCGAGGGTCAGCGTTCCCTGTTCGACGAGGCGCAGCCCGATGGTCGCGGCCATGGGCTTGCTGAGTGAGCCGGCCTGCAGCACGGTCGTGGTCGTCATCGCAGCGGCTCCGTCGCGATCCCGCAGGCCGTAGGCGCGTGACCAAGCCACGCGACCGTCATGAATCACCGCCACGCTCATGCCAGCGACGCCATGATGACGCAGCCGGTCAGAGACCGTCCATCCCGAATCGGGCGTGCCGGAGAGTGTGACGGCGGGCCACAGCCGACGCTCGATGCGCCCGATGCGCACGCTGTCCGCGAGCACGTGTGTTTCTGTCGCGCGCGGGCCACTGATCGCGGAGTGAGGCGCGGACTGGGCGAACGGCGCGACGACGGGCAGGCCAAGCAGGATGGCGGCGCCCACCACGCGCAGCCGCGAGCACGACGGCGAACTGATCGGCGTCCGCGCCGGGCGCCATGGAAGAGGAGAGGAGGTCATGCGGATTCGATGCCATCCAGCCGCTCCCCGTTTACCGCACGGTGCGAATGGTGCGGACCGGGCCGCGACCGGCAGGTTTATGCGAGTTCCCCGCTCACGTCACGCCTCGTGCACCGTCGCTCCACCGACCACGGTGCGGAGAATGCGAATGTCCTTGATGGTGTCCACCTTCACGGTGTGCGGATCATCGGACAGCATCACGAAGTCTGCCAACTTGCCGACGGTGATCGATCCCTTGATCGCTTCCTCGTGGGCGGCGTACGCACCGTGCAGCGTGTTGATGCGGATCGCTTCCGATACTGTCACGCGCTGGTTCGCGCCCCACGTGGTGCCGTCCCATCCCGTTCGGGTGACCATCCCCTGAATGCCCATGAGCGGCGCGAACGGCCCGGGGCTGAAGTCGGACCCGGCCGCCGCACGAATCCCGGCGTCCAGCAGGGTCCGGAACGCCATGCACCGCTTCATCAGGCTCTCCCCGTAGAAGGGGAACTTGTCCGAGTTGTAGTACGCGTACGTGGTGAACATCGACGGCACCGCATCCAGTGCCTTCATGCGACGCACGAGATCGTCGGTGATGAGGGTGCAGTGCGTGATTTTCGGTCGTGCATTCGGGCGCGGGGCCTTCTGCTGCGCCCGCTCGAAGGCGGTGAGGTACATGTCGATCGCCACGTCCCCGTTGGCGTGACAGTTCACCTGGATGCCGGCGCGGTGCACGCGTTCGACCCACGCATCGAGTGTGGCCTGCGTCTCCGTGACGTTGCCCTTGTAGTCGCCGCCCGCGTACGGGACACTCATCGCCATCGTGCGCTCGGAGAACGAACCGTCGACCGTATGTTCGGAGGTGGCACCGAATCGAATCCAGTCGTCACCGAAACCGGAGCGGATGCCATTGGTGATCATCGACTCCAGCATCGCCCCGCTCGACTCGTAGTTCACGCGATGTTTCAGTTCGCCGCGCGCACGCACATCCTGAATGGCGGCCAGATTGCCGCCTTCGTGGTGCACGGTGGTCAATCCGTACCGCGCAAACTGCCGGGAGATGTGGGCAATACCATCACGCTCCCGCTGCTCACGCTCGGCCGCTGAAAACTGTGGGCGCTGGCCCGCGGCATTGAGCATCCCCATCGCGCGATCGGTGACACGTCCAGACAGTTCCCCGTTCGCCAGTTTGTCGAACGTGCCACCCTCGGGAGCTGGCGTTTGTGCCGTGACCTTGGCAAGCTCGAACGCCTTGGTGTTGTAGAACGCGGTGTGTCCGCCGCGATGACGCACGACCACCGGGTGTTCGGTGCTGACCTGATCGAGATCCCGGCGCGTGAGCTGTCGCTTGTCCTTGAGCTTCGTGTCGTCGTGAAAGAAGCCGGAGACCCATGTGCCCGGTGGCGTCTGGCGCGCACGCACGCGGAGCTTGTCGATGATGCTCTGGATCGTCACGAACTCCACTTCGAACGGATTGCCGACCAGGACCTCGTAGAGCAGCGTGGTTCCGCCGGCGTGATTGTGCGTGTCGATGAAGCCCGGGACGATCGTGGCACCCTTGGCGTCGATGACCTGCGTGCGTGGTCCGGCCAGCGCGCGCATGTCTGCGGAAGAGCCAAGGGCCACGAACCGACTGGCGCTCACAGCGAATGCCTGTGCGCGCGGTACTCCGCTGTCCATCGTGTGGACGACCGCGTTCAGTACGATCAGGTCCGGATCGACCGTGGAAAGGACTCGCGACGTTGGGGCGCGCCCTGCCGAAAGCCATGAGGGCGACAAGGCGCCTGCTGCGCCAGCCGCGGCAAGTCCCAGAAAATCACGGCGGGATTTCCGATCGGACATCACGACCTCCGCTGAGGGTGTGCCGGGAAACTACTGCGTTACCGGCGGCTCGGCGAAACGGGTCGTGGGCACGAAGTGCCATGAGCTCCAATGGGAATATCCCCCCCGTCGCTCGGTCATGCTCCAACCGAGTCCCCGCAGCTCGCGGGAGAGGAGTTTTCGAAAGACGCCGTGGGTGATCACGCAGGCGCTTGACCCGTCCGCCACCAGCGCCGCCAGCTGTGCGGCCGCGACCGCCGCCCGCCGTCGATGATGGGTATCGTCGGATCGGCGCAGCAGCGACCGAAGTTGCCAGCGCAGATAGATGATCGTACCCCACCCTCGGAGCGGGAGTCTCGTGGGCCAGTCCGGTATGGACAGGGCTGCTTCACGGAACAGCGCGTCGGCGAGCACCGGGCGGTGTGGGACCAGGAGCGCCGCGGACTGCACGGCACGTGGCATGTCACTGGAAAGGACGTGGGTCACCGCGGACACCACGTGCACAAGCGCCGCCGGCGGAGGTCCATCAGGGCGAATGCCGGCGTTGTCGTATGCCTCCCGCCAGTGTTCTACGCCGCGCCGGTCGAGCGCGCCCGACGGCACATGCGCCGAGGGGCCGTGGCGCACGAGGATGAGCGATTGATTGGCGAGCGACGCCGCAGGCATCGATGTGGTCGCTAAGGTTCAACGGGAAGACGCGGGTGCGTCATCATACGACCATGGGTCGAGCGGGTTTCCCCGCGGCCCTTGGGCGTGCGAGAGGGCGGAGCCCTGTCGCGTCCCTGCCGAATGCCGCAGCTTATACCCTTCAGCCTCGATCATCGCCACCGAACCAGGTCATGAAGACACCACGAATAGCCTTGCGCGCTGCGCTGCTGCTGGCGCTCACCACGGGATCCTTGTCCGCCCAGCGACCGATCAAGGTCTTCATCTCGGTCGACATGGAGGGAATCGGCGGGGTCGTCACCTCCGAACAGCTTGGTCCGACCGGTTTCGAGTACGCGCGATTCCGGGAGTTCATGACGGCCGAGGCGCTCGCGGCCATCGCTGGGGCGCGTGAAGCCGGTGCGACTGACTTTGTGGTGGCTGACGCTCATGGCAACATGCAGAACCTGCTGATCGAGAAGTTCCCCTCGGCCGTGACGATCGTGCGTGGCTCGCCTCGTCCCCTGATGATGATGGAGGGGATCGACTCGACGTTCAGCGCGGCCATCTTCATCGGCTACCACTCGGCCACGACCAATCCGCAGGGGGTTCGTGCTCATACGATTTCGAGTGCGACGTTTGCGGCCGTGAAGCTGAATGGGCAGCCGATGTCGGAGGGGAGCATCAACGCGATGATCGCGGGACATTTCGGCGTGCCGGTGGTGATGGTCTCCGGTGACGAGCAGGCGGTCGGGGAAGTGCAGAAGATGCTTGGTCCCGTCGAAGGGGCGGTGGTGAAGCGCTCGATCAGTTTTCACGCCGCCGCCATCATGCCGCCTGAGGCGTCGCAGGCGCTGATCCGTGCGAAGGCCAAGGCGGCGATGCTGCGATTGAAGGAGTTCAAGCCCGCACCGGCCGCGGGGCCGTTTCGACTCGAGCTGACCTACAAGAGCTATACGCCGGCCGAAGCGATGTCCTATCTGCCCGGGGTCACGCGGGTGGATGCGCACACGATTGCCTTTCGTGCCGCTTCGATGGTCGAAGTGTCGCGTTTCCTGGAGTTTGCCATCACCTATCGCTCGGACATGACGCCATGAGTTCCATTCGTGTCTGCCTCTGGCCCGCGCTGGCGGCAACCGTTTCCCTGACGACGCTGAGCGCTGGCTCCCTCGCGGCGCAGGATGAAGGCGCGTTGCGTGCCGCCTTTGAAGGCAAGCTCGTCTCTGTCAGGATCGGGATGCCGGCGACCGCTCGCGGCATTGACGTCTTTCCGCTGCAACAGCCTCCGGTCGATTGGCGCGAAGTGGCGAATCGCACGAAGGAGTTCGGTACCGCGCTCAAGATTGGCGATCAGGTGATGGTGACGAAGATCGTGGTCAAGAAGAACTCGCACATCGAGTTTCAGCTTGGTGGTGGCGGCTGGGGGACGCTGTTCGACTCACCGGGCACGAGCAGCGTGTCGCCGACGGTCCAGCCTGAGAGCAAGCTGGAGCGGGCGCTGCGTGATTCGATCAAGGTCGCGCCAGGCGGACCGACGAAGCGTCGCCTCGAGAAGGACCTCAGTGATGCACGTTCCCAGCGCGAACGGGCCAACGATGTCGCTCGCGCCGAAGCAGAGCAGGCCAATGCCGCCCGCGAAGCCAACCTGCGCGCCAAGCGCGTGGAGAGTGGCAGTCGGTTCAACGTGCGGTTCAAGAACGGCATTCCGCCCGAACAGCTCACGCCGGATGGACTGCGTGCGGCGTTGGCCGAGTTTGTCGATTTTTCGGCTAGCGGGGCGCGGGCGTCGGTGGCCAACGCCGCTGGCCCGGGCGCACCTGCGTCGAGCGGCGCGGGTGGTGGCTCGGCGATCAGCCGCGTGAAGAAAGGCATGACGGTGCGCGATGTGGAGGCGTTGTTGGGCCCTGCCACCAGCGCCACCGATCAACGCGAAGGCTCACTCACCGTGAACAAGCGCAGCTACACCAGCGACGGTCTGCGGGTGGTGACCAGTTTCATCAACGATGTGCTCATCGACTTCGTGATCACCCCGCGCTGAGCGGCCCGCTGGCGGGTGTCGGCCCGACGACGAGCGTCAAACCGGCGGTCACCACGACGCCACCGCCCGTCGCGGTCACGGTAAGCGTGTAGGTACCTGACGTGGCGGTGGGACCTGCCATCACCGTCATCTCCGCCGAAGATTCTGTCGTGAGGCTGCCGGGCAACACGGAGACCGTGACCCCGGGTGGCGCGCCGGAGACGGCGATTGAAATTGGTGCCGTCAGGTTGAGACGGGAAAAGGCGAGTGTGGCCTTCGTCTGCTGACCGATGGCGACGGCCAGGGAGGTCGGCGAGAAGCTGAAGGTCAGACTGGGTGGTGCACTCACAGTGAGTGTTGCCGTTGCCGTCTGGTCCGTCTTCCCCGATGCGCGACCGCGAATCGTGAACGGGTACGTTCCGGGTGCGACGTTGGCGGCGGCGTTCATCGTCAGCGTCGTCGACGTCGTCCCGGCCGTGATTGCCGCCGGGTTGAATGCGCCGCTGATGCCGGTCGGTAGCCCCTCAACCGAGAGCGTGACGGTACCGGTGAACGCGCCCGTTCGTGCGATGGTGGCGGTTGCGTTCCCTGTCGAACCCGGGAGGACGCTCAGGGAGGTGTTCGACAGCGCGACAGCGAAGCTGCCGGATGGCGTCGGCTCGGCTAACGGGTTGCTACCGCTACCGCACGCGGCCAGCACAATCGCTGTCGCCGCCAATGCCGAATTGAGACGAGTGTCCATATGATTCTCCGTTACTCCTTGGTGTGCCATGGCGACAATACCGCATTGAAAACTTGCTTGAGACTGCCAGAAATGATACCGGTCTCGGCAACAGCAGCGTGAGGGCATCTCGCCATCGGCTGGGATCGCGACGGTTCAGCTTCTCGTCGTTGACCGATGACGTTGCGCAGGCGCCTGGCATCGAGACCGCTTTTTACCGCAGGGAGCGCAGGGGACGCAGGGGATTCGTCGTGAGGACGCACGCCTCGCAGCAGCCCGCGAACAAAGAATGATTGTGAACTGCGTCGCACGTGGCAGATTCCGCGAGGAACTTGCCACCATGGGCAGTTCAACCAAGAAAGAAGTCCCTGTCGTCGGCGCCGCCGACCACCGGCGACGCACCCCTGCGCCCCCTGTGACCCCTGCGGTTCAGCTTCTCGTCGTTGACCGATGACGTTGCGCAGGCGCCTGGCATCGAGA
>CAZMGX010000019.1:0-7916 GCA_964565915.1 uncultured Gemmatimonas sp. | reverse complement strand
CCGCTTTTTACCGCAGGGAGCGCAGGGGACGCAGGGGCCGTCGTGCTGCCCTCCTCCGCAGCTGCGCTATCGCCGCCGCATCCCGCGCCACATGGGCATGCCGTTCGCATCGCGCAGGGCGAGCGTGTCGGCGCCTTTCACGATCGACGCCGCGAGAATTGTCGGCACCGTCGAGATGGGCACTTTCGAGCCGGTGATCCGGACCTTGTCTCCGGTCACCAGCTTCACCTTCTGCGTGGTGAGATAGATCGTTGGTCCGAGATGGATGGGCAGCACCGTCTTGTCAGCGGTCCTGAGGGTCGCGTGAAGGCCCGTTCCCTGGATGCCGGCCATGGACAGCACCGTATCCACGGCAATCAGCGTGCCTTCAACCGTGGTGACCGTGGTGAGATCGTAGCGCGGCATGTTGGCAGCACCACTCGGCGGGCCCGTGCGCGGTGGTGGCTGCGTTCCCTGCGCCGCCGCGCTGCCCGCGACCAGGATACCCGACAGCGCCGCGAGCGCGGCGGTACGTGCGAGAGCGTATTTCATGCTGACTCCGGAAATGCTCCGACAGGCAGCCGTCGGCGTGGTGCCGACAAGAAGCGGAGACTGCGAGCGGTACCGACAGTCTCGTACATGCCTGATCGCGGGTCAGTCAGGGTGGACGTGACCCGCGCGTCGGAAATCCCCTACGTACTACTCCGCAAGTCACTTCGCCTTGACGATCGTGAAGCTGTACGAGCGCGTCACCACACGCTGTGTGTCACCGTCGGTGACCGTCAGCGCAACGGCATAGTCGCCAGCATCCACGTTGCCCAGGTCGAGACGCAGCTGTTCCAGGGCCACCGTCGTGGGGGCGATGGTCCGATCATAGGATATCGAGCGTCTCCCGCTTGATTCGATCTGCACGTTTGTGCCGAGAATCCCGCCCAGTACCTTGGCTGCGACAGCGCGAACGCCCTTGCTGACGCGTCGCTCCACGTGCACGGCGACCCGGTAGCGCGCCTGACCGTCGCGCACCGTCGGCTCGTACACCTCCCAGAGGACAGACAACGGTTCACCTTTGGTGATCGTGCGATTCGGCAGTGGGGCGAAGGTCACGTCGGACCAGCGGCGCGGCGGTGACGCAGGGTCCTTCTCGCGAAGGGCTCGCGTCACTACGAGGTCACTGATCGCGAAGCCGCGACCCATGTCGTTACGCAGATCGATCGTGCCTTTGGCCACGCGGCGTTCACCGGTGGAGGCAATCTCGCTGAGCGCGTCGACCCGTAGGTACTCGGTGCCCGGCGGCGCGGACAACACCACCGGCATGACCGTGCTGGTGGTGCTGTCGACGATGAGCGTGGTATCGGTGCGGCGTTGAGTCGCAGTGCGCTGCCACATGGCGTCGAGCCCGGTGACTTGGACCGTCGTCCGGCCGCGCGATGGGGGGACGGTTGCACCCGGTGTTTCAGCCGCGGTGACATGCAGATCACCAACCGGCAGCACGGCCCACAGCGCCGTCTGCAACGAGTCAACTCCGCCCCGAAAGCGGAAGGCCGTGATCGAGATGTCGAACTGTCCGCGGCGCGCGATGTCGAGGTTGTTCCACGCCGCCGGGAAGTCCCTGACCACCACATCATACACATTGGACCGGTACAACGGCTGCATGAACGCCGTGCCATAGGTGGGCATCGCGGAAAAGAAGATGGTGAACCGATTGCGACGATACAGCCACCCTTCTTCGATCGGACCCAGCGGATCCTTCCTGAAGTTCGAGATGTTGTCCGGAGGCCCCCACCGGATGAACACGTCGCCGCGGTCGGAATCCACACCATGCCGACCCGTTTCTTCGTTGGTCCAACGCAGCTCGGCGTGAACGACCCGCGCGCGGAACTCGGTGTACACCGCGTTGCCTGGTATCAGCAGGGACGGATTGGCCGCCCCCCAAAACGTGGCGGCGAACCGCTCTTGGGCAAACGACGAATTCGCTGACGTCGACGATGAGGTATCGCGCGGGCCGACGCTGACCAGGGTGCGGGCGGCGGTGCGCGTTGGCGCGGTGACGCGCTGGATGGCCAGCAGGTTCGCCGCGACGTCGGCCGGCAGCAGGGCGAATCCACGATCGAAGGATTCATTGGCCTGATCCATCGAACCGGTGCGATGCAAGGCCAGACCGAGGGCCAAATGGGGCCACGCCTTTGTGTCGTTCCGCGCGATCGCGCGCCGCGCGATGCTGGTCAGCTCTGCCCATCGGCCCTGTTCCACCAGGGCCATTCCGAGGTGGCGAAAGGCCAGCTCATCGTCGGGATCGAGGGTGAAGGCCCGCAAAAAGTACCCATAGGCCGTCTCGAAGTTGGCGACCCCGGTCGGAGGGTCCAGCTTCTGGGCAACGTCCTTGAGGAAGTCTGGATACGCATACCAGCGGGTGACGAACATGTCGTGCTGGAGATCATTCAGCACCACGCTGCGGTTGGCGATCGCTTCGTACCGACGCCACCAGAACAACCCCAATCGATTGGCCAGTGTGCTGCTTTGCGCCGTCTGCGCTGTGCGTTCACTGCTGGCGATGCCCGTGTTCAGGATGCGCATGGCGCGCGCCATGTCCCAGTGATGGGCCGAGAACAGGTAGTCCGCGAACGAGGCGTACCACAGGACGCTGTCCGGTTCGAGTGCGATGGCGAGCGCAAAGGCCGAATCGGCGAGCAACATACGTTGCGGCACGCCGGCCGGCATCGAGTTCGCCCTCCACCAGCGCCGTGTCGTCTCCGACGCCACTCGACCAATGGCGTACCACGCGGCTGCGTTGGTCTTGTCCTGGCGCACGGCCAACTCGAACGCTTTCAGGGCTTCGGTGGTGTCGCCCCGCGAAAGGCGCTGTTGCCCGGCGGTGTAGAGTTCCGCGCTGGAAGGGCGGCCGCTACTCTGCGCGCGCGCCGGCGGGCCGATCATGAGCAATTCCGACACCAACAGGCCGCCGAGAGAAAGCGCCCGTGTGAGCGCAGGTTTGTGCGTCTGACCGAAAATCACTCGCATTGTGCTCCCGTCACTTGACGTGGTCGCCCTTCGTCGTCTATCGATTCTGCAGCCGGGCACGTGAGACCGCCAGCCGTCCTGTCCCCGACAGGGCCACCATTCAGTCCGGGTTCAATCGACCGCGTGTCTTCGTCACAAGTTGTCCAGCCTGCGTCAGCGTCTCCGGAAGCGGTCCTGCGCGACATTTTCGGATATACGACCTTCCGGCCGGGCCAACGCGAAGTCATCGACGCGGTACTCGCCGGGCGGGATTGCATCGCGCTGATGCCCACCGGCGCCGGTAAATCGCTCACCTACCAGCTGCCGGCCCGCCTCTTGAACGGCACCGTGCTGGTGATTTCGCCGCTGATCTCCCTGATGAAGGATCAGGTGGACGCGGTCGCGGCACTGGGCTTCAAGGTCACGGCCATCAACTCCACACTGGACCCGGACGAACGTCGCGCCCGCCTCCAGGCCTTCCGCGCCGGTGCGTACGAACTCGTCTTCCTCGCCCCCGAAGCGCTGGACGGCTCGCTTGGCTCATTCGTACTCGGCTGCCCAATTGCCCTGCTCGTGGTGGACGAGGCGCACTGCATCAGTCAGTGGGGGCACGACTTTCGCCCGTCGTATCGCCGGTTGCAGGGGCTGAAGCGTGAGTTGGACGTGCCGGTGCTGGCCTTGACGGCCACGGCAACGCGCGAAGTGGCGCGCGATATTCTGCGTCAACTCGGCATGAACAAGCCGGCGGGATTCAAGGGATCGTTCTTCCGACCCAACTTGCGCATCGGCGTTCGCAAGAAAGGGCAGGGCGGTGACACGCGTCGGGAGATGCTGTCATTGATTCGCTCGCATGCCGGCGAGAGCGGCATCGTGTATTGCCAGAGCCGCAAGGGCGTGGAGCAGACGACCGAATTCCTCATGCAGCAAGGCGTGCGCGCCGTGGCATATCACGCGGGCCTCGAGGCCGACGAGCGAGCGCGCAATCAGGACGCCTTCCAGCGCGACGATGTGGACGTCGTCGTCGCCACCGTCGCATTCGGGATGGGGATCGACAAGTCGAACGTGCGATTCGTCATTCACCGCGACATGCCGAAGGATATCGAGTCGTGGTATCAGGAGATCGGCCGCGCCGGTCGCGATGGATTACCCAGTGATTGCGTGCTGTTCTACTCGTGGGCCGACGTCATCATGCATGAGCGCTTTCTGGATCGCATCGAGGACGATACCTTGCGCCGCCGCACGCGCGCGTCGACCGTGGCGCTGTTCGACCTCGTGGAGCGCGCCGGGTGCCGGCACAAGGCGCTGGTGGCGCACTTCGACGAGGTGATCGAAGGGTGTGGTGAGTCCTGTGACCACTGCACTGGGGAGTCGGTGGCGACACGCGTTGCGACGGCGATGGCCGCCGAAGAGGCCGCGCGGTGGCGGCCCACACGTGATCGGGCACGTGCGGGCCTCGAGGTTGGTGCGCTGGATGGTGCGGACCGGGCCCTGTTCGACGCGCTGCGCGCCTGCCGCCGCGAACTGGCCGATGAAGCGGGGGTGCCCGCCTACATCGTGTTTGGTGACAAGGTGTTGCTGGAGATGGTCGCGCGGCGGCCGGGGACGCCGCGTGAGCTGTTGCAGGTGCCGGGTGTGGGCCAGGCCAAGCTGGAGCGATACGGACAGGCCTTTCTCGAGGTCATCAATGAAGCGTAGCGTGGCGCGCCCGGTTGGGCGCGCTCACCTTAACGCTGCGAGGTCTGTCCGCGAATCTCGCCAGCGAGGAACGCGCTGGAATGCACGTTCACGTACGCACTGCCGGTGCGCAGCAACACGAACAGCGAGTCCATCGAGATAGGCGGCTGCCCACCGATCGAACGAATGGCGGAAGCCGTGAAGGAGCCTGTCAGGACTCCGCTGGCGCTGGTCAGGGGCGAGGTTACCAGGTCGACGATGATCCCGGCGTTTGTTGAGGTCGTCGCCGGGGCGTGGATGTGCAGTCCGGTGGGTATGCTCGCCATACCCTGATAGGTCACCGTGTACGCCACGTTGGCGCCGTTTCTGGTGAAGACGGCCGCACCGTTCGCCGTGCTGTTGGTCGCGTTGGGACGCTCGTTGGCCCCGTTCATCTCGGCAAAGATGGTCGGCTCTGCCACGATGACCGTGCCGTTCATGCCGGCGTGCAACGTGCACGTGTACGGAAAGGTCCCAACGGTGCCGAAGGTTCGACTCACCACACCCGTGCTGGTGACCGGAATGTCGCTCGGGGCACCCAACCCTCCGCTGAACAGCACGTTGTGATCGACCGCGAATGTCCAGGAGACGGTTCCACCGACGCCGACAGTGACGGTCGCTGGCGTGAAGGCGTTGGACACGTTCGCCGACACGGTCCCGGTCGCGGAGAGCGAGGGCGGCGCCCCGACGGTGATGTTTGCCGTGCCGTTCGCCGTCGCGCCGTCGCGTGTGAGTGACGCGGTGATCGTCGCCGATCCCGGCGCGATTGCCGTCACCACACCTGCGGCATCCACGATCGCCACCGCTCGCGAACTCGTGGAATAGGTGGCGACGGCCGCGCCGGCTACGACGGCGTTCCGGGCGTCACGCGGGCTGGCGGTCAACGGTGCCGTGACGCCGATGGCCATCGTGGCGGGTGCACCAGTCACCGCCAAGGTGGCCAATCGCTGCGCGACCGTCACCGCAACCGTGCCCTGAACCGTGCCGCTGCGCGCCGTAATGGTGGCGGTGCCGTTTCCGACGGAGGTGATGGTGGCGGACGTGCCGGAACCACTCACCGTGGCGACAGCCGCGTCGCTGGTGCTCCAGGTCACGGCCGCGTTGCTGATCGCGGCACCGTTCGCATCGCGGACCTGCGCGGTGGCCGTGCGGGTCTCCGTCAGCGACAAAAAGGGGTCGGGCGACGCCATAGAGACGGTCACGGTAGCGGCGACCGCGGCCGGAGGGGTGGTGCCATCACTCCCGCCGCCGCAGGCCGCGAGCACCATTGCGAACGCCAGCGTACTTCCAGTCATGCGGAATGTCATGTCACAGGTCCGGTCGGGGGAGGAAGGTCAGAACCACATCAGGGCGACACCGGTCGTTGCGAGCCCCATCGATGCCAGCGCGACATTGCGGTGCGCTCGCGCGTCCGATGGCCTCCGATCGACGGCTTTGCTGCTCATCAGTCCGGTCACGACAAATCCCGCATTCGCGCCAAGCATCGAGAGAACGTGCAGCGTGCGCCGGGTGTGGTCGGCGCCGTCGTGGCGGGCTTCCCACAGATTCCACAGACCCGTAGTCGTGTTCACGACAAACAGCGCACCGACACCCTTTGCCACGAGGCCGTGGTTGCGTCGCAGCGTGGCATCGACCGGAACGCGTCGTGTGCCGTCGTAGACGCCGTCCTTCTGCGAGAGCAGTTTCGTGCCGAGCACGTATTGGCCCGCAAAGAGTGGCAGCATGGCATAGCTGCCGTAGCGATGGATGGTCAGCCGCGTGGTATAGCCGTCCGACAGCATGACGGCGCGCGGGCGCCGGACGGTGTCGACGCGGAGGGCGTTCAGGAGCGGTCGGCGCAACACCGGCCCCGATGTCGAATCGACGCTCGCGGAATCCGCGGTTGCGATCGGCGCGCTTCTCACCAGCCGGGCTGCAATGGTATCGGATGCGACGGGCAGCGGCACCGTCGCTGTCACGCACCAGAGCGCTAACGCACAGAACACGGATCGCCTCGGACGAAGGGGTCGAACGGGCAGACCACACGAACATCCGGATTATTCCCGGACCGTTATCGGCCTCGGGAAGGCGGGTCCCACACGTCCATTTTCCCCTCGCTACGGTTGCTCGAGCCGCACCACGGCCTTCTGCCAACGGTCCAGCTCGGTATCGCTGCGGATCGCCACGTCGAGCTCGATAATCACCTCATCGCCATCGCGACGAATCGGCAGCCGATCCATGTGCCGAGTCGCCTTGCCGGAAATGAAGGTTCCGTTCGCCTCGTAACGGGACTTGTGCCGCGGGCACTGGAACCCGCGGGTCGCGGGGAGGGCGCGCAGGGCCGTGTTCTGATGCGGACAGGCCAGCGCAAACGCGAAGACCTCCCCTTTGGACCGACAAAGGATGACCTGCTGTCTGGCGTCGATCTGAATCCCGTCTGCCGACGGGATCCGGTAGCGGACCACGCCGGAGATCGTGGTGTCGAGGGCCCGCACGATGCCAAGCGGCGCGCCGATGGCGAACGTGCCAACGGCCAGCGCCAATGCGTCGAGGACGAACGCGCGGCGGTCACCGCACGACTGATCACACGGGGGCATATCAGCCATTGGCGAGCGCCACGCCGAGCGCGACCACCGAAATCCACAGGGCGAGGCTCGTGCCGGCCGCGCGCCGTACCTCGCGCCACACCTTGTTTGGCATCGGAATGACCGGATCCAAAGCGCCAACGGGTGCCGCCTTCACCGTGCGCGCGGCGGTGCGCTCCGTCTTTCGCAGACGAAAGCCGTTCAGCAACAGCAGGGTCAGAATCGCCATCTTGGTCCAGAAGACGGTGGAGGTCGAGAAGACGGTGACATCGGTCGCGAAGATCGCGAAGCCGCTCACGAGGGTGATCCCCAGCGATGAGATGACGATGGTGTGGGTGGCGGATAGTTCCTCGAGGACCGCGCGCGCCGCGTCGTCGGCGTCCTGCGCGGCGAGCAGTATCCGCCGGTCTGCCGCGATCGCCATCCCGCCGCCGACGAACATCGACAGCACGTGCGAGGTCAACACGACCGTGGCAAGCGTGGGATGGTCCGCGTATACGTTGGCCCATGGCTGGACGAGGGTTGTCAACGCTTCAAGCACCACCACTCCACATCGATGAGGGACCGCGCATACGCTCTTCGTACTGCTGACGGCGCGAGCGGTCGAATTCTTCCCGCGGGCCCGCGGGCGCCGCGCCGCCAGAGGGGCTCCCTCGCCCAGCC
>CAZMGX010000018.1:0-27930 GCA_964565915.1 uncultured Gemmatimonas sp. | reverse complement strand
CCGCATCACGAAACAGCCGCGCGATCTGCACCGCGTCGTCGTCCGTGTTTCCACCGGCTGCCCAGTCATGGGCGGAAATCCGCACAGATATGGGACGATCGGCCGGCCATACTGCGCGCATGGCCGAGAACACGCGCAGCGGAAAACGTGCGCGGGCATGCAGGTCGCCGCCGTAATTGTCCGTCCGACGATTGGTGAGTGGTGACAGGAAGCCTGACAGCAGGTAGCCGTGCGCGGCGTGCAGCTCCAGCCAGTCGAAGCCGGCCTCGATTCCCAACTCGGTGGCGCGGACGAATTCGTCAACGACCCGATCCATGTCGGCCGCGTCCATTTCGCGCGCCATCTGCGAACGGCCGTCGAGGTACTGCAGCGGCGACGCGGCGATCAGTGGCCATGCGCCGGTTTCGAGAGGCTGGTCGACGCCCTCCCACATGGTCTTGGTCGCGCCTTTGGCACCCGCGTGTCCCAGCTGCAGGCCGATCTTCGCACGGGAGTGTTCGTGCACAAAACGCACGGTGCGTGCCCACACGTCGCGATGGGCCGCGCTCCAGAGTCCCGGGCAGACGGGTGTGATACGCGCATCGGCCGCGACGCAGGTCATCTCCGTCATCACGAGGCCGGCGCCGCCGGTGGCCCGCGCGCCCAGGTGTACGAGGTGCCAGTCCGTCGGCGTGCCGTCGGTCTCGGCGGAGTACTGCGCCATGGGGGAGACCACAACACGATTGGGCAGCGTCAATCCGCGCACGGTGAACGGGGTGAAGATCGCCGGCGGCGCGGCGCGGTCGATCGGAATCGATGCCCCCGTTCGTTGTGCGAACCAGCGTTCGAACGCCGCGACATAGTCCGGATCGCGCACGCGCAGGTTCTCGTGCGAGATTCGCTGCGAACGCGTCAGCAGCGAATAGGCGAACTGCTCGGGCTCAAGGCTGGCGTACCGCTCGACGTGTTCGAACCACTCTGTCGAATTGCGTGCCGCGTTCTGCAGCTTGAGGACCTCGACCGCTCGCTCCGCTTGGTAGCGGGCCAGTGCGGCAGGCAGGTCGTCGACTGCCTGTGCGAGGTGCTGATCGAGCGCGATGGCGTCCTCGAGCGCGAGCTTGCTGCCGGAGCCAATCGAGAAGTGCGCGGTGTGGGCTGCGTCTCCCAGCAGTACCACGGGCACCGGTCGTCCGTCGACATCCAGCCAGTGTACCCACGTGCCGCAGGTGACGCGCGGAAACCGAATCCACTGTGCCGATCCGCGCAGGTGTGCCGCGTTGCTCAACAGCGGTGCCCCGTCCAGGAGGTCGGCGAAGAGCTCGGCACAGAAATCGCGTGATTCCGCATCGGACATCTCGCCGATGCCGGCACGTTCCCAGACATCCTGCGGCGTCTCGACGATGAACGTGCTGGTCTCGCCGTCGAACTGATAGGCGTGCGCTTGGAACCAGCCCATCGGCGTTTCGCGAAACGCAAACGTGAATGCATCGAAGCGGCGCGGTGTCCCCAGCCAGACGTAGCGACAGTGGCGCAGGTCGATGTCGGGCTGATACGTACTGGCGAAGCGTTCGCGCAGTCGGCTGTTGATGCCGTCGGCGGCGATCACGACGTCCGCCTGTTCGCGCATCGCCGTCGGCGCAATGTCCTCCGCACGTTCCTCGGATTCAAAACGCAACGCGACGCCCAGTTCGCGGCATCGTGCCTGGAGGATGGCCAATAGCCGCTTGCGTCCGACGCCACTGAACCCGTGCCCTCCCGACCGGACGGTCCGCCCACGGAAGTGGATCTCGATGTCGTCCCAGTGGTGCAGGGCGTCCGCGATGACATTACCGCTTTCCGGGTCCGCCGCCTGCAGATTGGCGACGGTCTGATCGGAGAGCACGACGCCCCATCCGAACGTGTCGTCAGGGCGGTTGCGTTCGAGGACGGTGACACGCGCCGTCGGCGAACGGCGCTTGAGCAGCAACGCCGCATACAGTCCGCCGGGGCCACCACCAACGACCAGCACGTTCACGCGTCACGCTCCGCGGAGGGCAATCCTGCACAGTACGGTCATTTACTTCAAATATCAAGAAACCAGCCGGGCTCCGCTGGGGGCCGGACAGCCGCCGTCGGTGCGTGGGGACCGGTATCTCCGCCGAGCCTTTGACGCACTATTGACGGTGCCGTGGTATGGTTCCCGCGGAATGCATCGTGAGAGCGCATTCAGTTCTGCGCCCAGCGGCGATTGTCGTTGGCGATTGTTGTCACTCAGCACACGAGGCTGCTTCATGAAACGCGTACGATTCGCAGTGGCGCTCCTCCTTGCCGGCACGACCCTCGGCGCCTGCGCAGATGGGACGACCGGATTGGACCGGCTCGATGCCGACCTCGGCATTGCCGCGACGAAGTCGTCGGCGAGCAAGGCGAGCGTATGTCACTCGACCGGGCAAGGCACCTTCATTCCCATCACGGTGGGTGCCGGTGCTGTGGACGCGCATCTGCAGCACGGCGACGTCTCGCAGCCAAACGGTGCGGTACCGGACAGCCCCGGCTACGTCTTCGACAGCGCGTGTCGGCCGATCACGTGGGCGTACGCAGTAAACGTTGTGCCCGACGCGGCCGCGCAGGATCCAGCAAGCCCCGGCAACCTGTTCGTCGGGAGCGGGATTCCGGCGACCAGCTTCGCGACCGCGAGAAATGAGGCCGCTGGCATCGAGCTCGGGATGATGGTGCTTTATCGACAGGGACCGAATATCACATCCACTGACACCTACGCCGACGGTGTGCTGGACTTTTCCGTCGCCTCCGGTCCGCAATCGCTCGCCAATGGCTCATTCGCCAACAACGCAGGACGGGCCGCGTGGAATTACGTATTCTCCGTCGTTACGGGACTCAACGGCGCAACGACCGACCTGAGTGACTTCACCTTCCAGATCCTGCTGGACCTCGATCCGAGCAGTGCGACGAACTACCAGACACTCACGCTGGAGCCTGAGGCTGGGCCACAGGCATCAGGCCAATCTGGATTCCAGTGGCGGGATCAAGGGACGAATGTGACTTACATGGCGGACGACGAGGGCAACGTGAACGTGACGCAGAATTCGCAGAACTATGCGTTCTACGCGCCGTTCACCGCGCCGTACGCGTTTCCCACCTTCGCCGGACCGGCCAAGTTCGATATCATCCTTCAGGCACTTGATGGATCGCAGGTCATCGCCCGCAACCATATCGCGGTGAATGTGATTGCTCCGTAGCGGCGACTGAAACCGTTGCGCCGGCGCGGACCTAGCTGTGGTCCGCGTCGGCCTGCTGGCCTGATTATCGCCACGCGTCGTCGACGCACACTGGCGTTACTTCGGACGAACGGCTGCCTTCGGCGCGATCTTGAACTTGGCCAGCGGCTGGTTGTCCATGTTCACCACCCCTTCGATGGTGCCGTCGGCGGCCATTCTTGCGTCGTGCTCGAGCAACCGTCCCTCCGGCGCCGTCACGCGGAACTGCAAACGCGTGCCGTCGCGCGCGACGTTCGAGATCGCGCCGCTTCCCTGACCGGGGACAACCGCGGTGCCGCCGATGGTGCTGCCGGTCTGCGTGAACGTGTAAATGACGGGCACGACGATCGCACTGTCGGGGAGCGGGACGGTGGCCGTGCCGGTCCATGTCCCCACCAGCGGAGCTGGACTACTCGGAGTGCGAGTCGACTTCGCGGAAGGCTGGGCGGAGCCAGTCACCGGGGCCAGGGTCGTGAACGCCAGCAATCCGCCAACGGCGGCATATGCGCGGAGAATCGGGCCGAAGCGTGGCATGGAGCGTGGGGCTGGGGTGAGATCCACATACTACTCCAAAGTGATCGGTTCGGTACCGTCACCGACGAGTACAGGCTCGTTCGGGAATGCTCGGGCTCGTCACTCACCTTGACCACTTCGTCATGTCCCGTGCATTCCGGTATTGCGTGAAGCGTCGATGTGCCTGATTGTGGACTCGTCCCTCTTGTATTCCCGCCATCCCTCCCCGCTTTCGAGACAGCCCCATGACCCGACGCAGAACTGCGCTTGCCGCGCTCATGCTGGCCGCGCTGGCGGCGTGCCGAGATACACCGTCGGCTCCGACGGAATCCACCTCCCAAGCCTCGATGGCGGCTGCGGCGGCGCCTGCGGCGGTGCAGGCGAGCTACATCGTGGTGTTCCGGAACGACGTCACCGACCCCAGAGGGCTGGCTGACCGCCTCGGACGAGAAAACGGCGCCCAGCTGCGGCACCGGTACAGTGCGGCCCTCAAGGGTTTCGCCGCGACCCTGCCCCCTCAGGCCCTTGAGGCGCTGCGCCGCAATCCCAATGTCTCTTTCATCGAACTCGATGGTGAGATGACTGTCTCGGCGACGCAGACGAATGCGACCTGGGGCATCGATCGCATCGACCAGCGCGACTTGCCGCGAAGTGGGACGTACGAGTACAACGCAGATGGCAGCGGGGTGCGGTCCTACATCCTCGACACGGGAATTCTCCCCGGACACGTGGATTTCGGGGGACGCGTCGCCGGTGGGTTCACCGCCATCAGCGACGGCAACGGCACGTCGGACTGCAACGGCCACGGCACGCACGTGGCGGGCACCGTCGGCGGTGCAACGTGGGGCGTGGCGAAGAATACCACACTCGTCCCGGTGCGCGTCCTTGGCTGCAACGGATCCGGCACGACGAGCGGTGTGATCGCCGGTGTGGACTGGGTCACGGCGAACCACGTCAAGCCCGCCGTCGCAAACATGTCGCTTGGCGGCGGGGCCAGCGCGTCGCTGGATCAGGCGGTGGCCAACGCGGTGGCAGCCGGAGTGACGTTCGTGGTGGCGGCCGGCAACAGTAACGCCGACGCCTGCAACTACTCGCCGGCGCGTACTGCGTCGGCCATTACGGTCGGCGCGACGACCAGCGCGGATGCGCGCGCGTCGTACTCCAACTTCGGCACGTGCCTCGACATTTTTGCGCCCGGCAGCAGCATCACCTCGGCGTGGTACACCGGCAGCACGGCGACAAACACGATCAGCGGGACATCGATGGCGTCACCGCATGTCGCGGGCGCTGCGGCGCTGTACCTGCAGGGTAATGCCGGCGCGTCGCCGGCGGCCGTGACGGCCGCACTGACGAGCAACGCGACGACAGGCAAGGTCACGAGCGCCGGTACTGGTTCCGTCAACCGGCTGCTGTACACCGGGTTCATTGGTGGCGGGACCACGCCGCCGAATCAGCCGCCGACCGCGTCGTTCTCCTTCTCGTGCACCAATCTCAGCTGCGGCTTCAACGGATCCGCATCGGGCGATACCGATGGAACCGTGACGAGCTACGCCTGGAATTTCGGCGATGGCACAACCGGTTCGGGCGCGACGCCTTCCAAGACCTACACCACGGCCGGCACGCGCACCGTCACGCTGACCGTGACGGACAACGGTGGCGCCACCGGCACGACGTCACAGTCGGTCACCACTACCGCACCACCGACAGGCAACATCACGCTGTCGGTCGTCATGACGAAGCAGGGCGGACGCAACCGCGCCAACCTGTCGTGGAGCGGCGCCACCCCCAGCGCCGACGTGTATCGCGGCAGCACGCGCATCGCGACCGTCACCGCGAACAGCTATATCGATAACCTCGGACGGGGCGGCGGCACGCAGACCTATCGTGTGTGCAGTGCCGGAACGAGCACCTGCTCGAATTCGGTAACCGTGACGTACTAACGCTCGTACCGAAAGAGGCGGGGGCCGGCGCACTGTGCGCCGCCCCCCGCGTGCACGCCAGATCCGTCATTCCCGTCGGTGCATTACTTCGGATCCACGCTCCGATACGCGGCCACCACGGCTTGCTCGCCAGCGGCTCCCGGCTTGCTGTTCCCGTGCTCCATGCCGACGATGCCCGTGAAGCCCTTCTTCTTCAGGTGACCGAACACGCTGGCATAGTTGATCTCACCAGTCGTGGGCTCACGGCGACCAGGATTGTCACCGACCTGCACGTAGGCGACTTCGCTCCATGCCTGATCGAAGTTGGGGATGAGATTCCCCTCGGTGATTTGCTGATGATAGATGTCGAACAGAATCTTGCACGATGGCGAATTCACGGCGCGACAGATCTGGTACGCGTGTGGAACACGGGCCAGGAACATGCTGGGGTGATCGCGGCGATTGAGCGGTTCCAGCACCATCACGAGGCCGTGCGGTTCTAGCCGTTCGGCGGCAGCCCGCAGAATTTCAACGGCATTCGCCGTCTGGTATTCCGGCTCCAGCTTCGGGGCGATCGTTCCCATCACGACCGTGGCCCACTTGGCGCCGACCCGCTTGGCCACCTCGATCGACGCGTCAACGTCCTTCAGGAACGATTCGCGGAACGAGGCCTCACCGGCCGCGAAGGTCATCGTCCACGCGGTATCCGGATTCACCACGAAGACGCCCATGCGCATGCCGAGCCGCTTGAGTTCCGCGCCAATGCGCTCCTGCTCGGCGACCGGTCGTCCGCGCATGCCGTTGTCTTCGAGTGACCGGAACCCCTGGTCGTGCATCCACTTCAGCTGGTCGATCACATCGGCCCCACCACTTTGGCGGAACATGCCGAAGTGTGGAGCGTAGTCGAGTGCGAAGGGTGCCGCGCTGCTCTCTGCTGCTGGAGCCGCATGCCCTTCGCTCGCATTGACCCCCGCGAGTGTCAGTGCCGATGCGGCGCCCGCCGCCAGGAAATCGCGTCGTTCCATCTCACCACCCCTCGGAGAAGGTGCGCTGCAGCGTGGTCTCGCCAGGCGTCGGCACCGCCGGTGTGGCCAGCGGTCCCAGCGCAAACGTGGGCGGCAGAATGGAGAGATTCGACGCCAGCAATTCATCCCACGTGATCGCCTGCCCGGTGTAGGCGGCCTCGCGACCGAGGATCGCCGTGAGGTTGCTCTCGACGATCTGGCGTCCCTCGTTCAACGGCTTGCCCGCACGGATGCTGGCGACGAGATCGCGATGCTCTTCGACGTACGGGTTCATGCCCTCGAGCTTCGCGTGCTGCCAGGGCTTCTTGCCTTCGATGGTGTCGTACGCGTTGCTGCGTCCCGTCGTGCCCTGAAAGGCCTCTGCGACCTTGCTGGCGGTGCCGTCCTGTTGGCGGCACATCGACAACACCCGACGCCCATCGCTGTATTCGTACTCGACCGCAAAATGATCGAAGATGTGGCCGTACAGCGGATCGGTGCGTGTCTGGCGTCCGCCCATCGCGACCGCCCGCACGGGATGCCCGCCCATCACCCAGTTCGCGACGTCGATGTTGTGCACGTGTTGCTCGACGATGTGGTCGCCGGAGGCCCACGCGTAGTACAGCCAGTTGCGCAGCTGGAACTCCATGTCGCTCCACGCGGGCTTGCGCACGTTGCTCCACAACCCACCCTGATTCCAGTATACCTGTCCGCTGATCACCTCACCGATCTGACCGTCGTGGATGCGGCGAATCGTCTCGACGTATCGAGGATCGTGACGACGCTGTGTCCCGGCCACGATGCCCAGCCCTTTGCTCTTTGCGAGGTCGGCGGCCGCAATCACGGCGAGCGCGGTCTTCACGTCGACGGCAACCGGTTTCTCAGTGAACACATGTTTGCCCGCATTGATGGCCGCCGTGATGTGCTCGGCGCGAAAACCGGGAGGGGTCGCGAGAATCACGAGGTCGCAGTCGGTCGCCAACACCTGCTTGTACGCGTCGAAGCCGGTAAAGCAGCGCTCTTCAGTCACCTTGTACGCGGCGGCAAACCGTGCGTCTTCGCCAACGGTGCGCGCAAAGCCCGCGCGCGCCGATGCCAGCCGATCAGGGAAAAGATCGCCCAGTGCCGTGATGTGCACGTTCTCGCTGGCGCGAACGGCATCGCGGACGGCCCCGGATCCGCGGCCACCGCAGCCGATGACGCCAATGCGAATGGGATCGGCCGATGCGCGGCCGATGCCGAAGGCCCGACGGGGAATGGCCATGGCGGCCAATGCGAGGCCGGAGGCTTCGACGAAGGTACGACGGGAGACGGTCATGGAATCCTCACAAGGCGAACGCCGGCAAACGGGCCGTCGGAGAGCCACCAGCGGCTTTTGGGGTCCTGCGGGTCGGTCTGGTTCCAGCTGGGCAATTGACGCTGACGCAGCGCCGTCAGGGAATCGCGCGGGGAAAGGTACGACCCGCCGCGCATCAATGGCGTGCCGTCCTGGCCGGTGACCCACTCAGCCGCGTTGCCGAGCAGATCGAACAGGCCGAGGGCATCGGACTCCCGCGTCGCGCTCGCGTGCGTAGCACCATCGGCGTTGGCCGAGTGCCAGGCGATGCGGTCGATGGGTGTCGGTGCCGGTGCGGCGAGCGAAACGTCGAGGGCGCGCTGCCATTGGGCCTCACTGGCCACGGCGTACCGCTGGCCGGTCTTCTCGGACAGCCAGGCGGCAAAGCGAACGGCGGCGCCGTGGGTCAGTGAGATGGCCGGCCAGCCGCGATGTCCGAACCCGCGATCGGGCGCGCCGTAGGGGCGCGAAGGACGCGATGTCGCGTCGACCTGAGCGCGCGCCTCACGCGCAACATCGAGACGCAGGTAAAAGACATCGTACAACTCCCACGGCACCTCGGTCACGCCAATCAGGAACGGCTCGACTACCACTCGCACCGGACCGTTTGCGCCGGGTAATGTGACCTCACCGCCGGGGATCGGCACCAGCTCCCAGCGCAGGCGCGGGTTCGATAGCGAATCGACGACACGTAGGCTCGTCGACTGTGCGCGGAGGTCGCGCGGCATCGCACATGGCGCGAGGAGACCGAAGCCGACAGCGGCCGCGAGGAACGTGCGTAAATTGTGCAGGATGTGGTCCGCCATCTGGAAGCTCAGGCCGGTCGTGCTGTGGGTCGCGCTCAACTTGTCGCCCGGTGCCGTTCCTGCACAGGGGGCATCGGCCGAGTTTCGCGAAGTGCACCTCGGCATGGAGGTACGCATCGTGCTGGCGGCGTCCGAGGACGCGCCGTTTGCGGCGAACACGGCCATCGGGGAGCGATCGGCCCGATTGGCCTTCGACCGCATCGCGGAGCTGGACGGCATGCTGTCCGACTGGCGCGCGACCAGTGAACTGCGTCGCCTCGAAACCGCCACACGTGACCAGTGGGTCGACGTGAGTAGGGAGCTGGCGACGGTGCTGGCCTTGGCGCTGGAGGTCGCAAGGGCGACGGACGGTCAGTTCGATCCGACCGTCGGCCCGCTCACGCGGCTGTGGCGGGAGGCCGCGCGCACCGGTGTCCCGATCGCGGTGGCTGCGCGCGAGGCCGCACGTCGGCGAGTGGATTATCGCGCCGTCGATGTCGACGTGGTGCGGCAACGTGTTCGGTTGCGCCGCGATTCGATCGCGTTGGACTTGGGGGCGATCGCCAAGGGCTTCATCATCGACGAGGCGCTGGCGACGCTGCAGCGCGCGGGCGTACCGGCGGCTCTGGTAGAGGCAGGCGGCGATCTGGCGGTCTTTGGTGCGCCGGTCGGAACGGTCGGATGGCGCGTGGCGGTGCCGCGTCGCGCTGGTGACACGGTGATCGTGATGCGCCACGGTGCGATCAGTACCTCGGGTGACGAGGAACAGCGAATCGTTCGCGCGGACGGGATTACCGAGAGTCACGTGTTTGCGGCACGCTCAGGGCGCGGCCTGTCCGGGGGCAACAGCATGACGGTGATGGGTTCCCGGGCGGCGGTGACGGATGCGCTGGCCACCGCGATGGGCTTGGTATCACCCGACGTGCGTCGCGATCTGATGGCCCGATTCGGTGTGCATCTTCTTGCCGGCGGCGACGCGGGGCATCGCGGGAAGCACCCCTACTGATGTCGCGAAGGCATCGAGGGGAAAGAGCGTGTACATCGCGTCACTACGTCGCGTGACCGATGGTGACACCGGTCGCGCCGCCCCACATTCAGGGTATGCGATCGAACAATGCCTTGGCCTCTCATGAATCGGGCCCGTCCATGCGCACCGTCGCTTGGCCCCTGAAGATCTTCGTCGGCGTGTCATTGGCGGCGCTGCCGGTCGGCTGTCTCCCCTACACCATGGGCGCGACGGCGGCCACCGTGCCGCGTGATTCCGTCACGGCGCTGGTCAGTCTCTCGTCCGGATCCACCGCGATCGCCACGCGCAGCGAATACGACATTCGGCTCCCGACACTCGACGTGGAAGCTCGCGCCGGCATCGACGGATCCTCCGATGTCGGATTGCGCGTGACCAGTTTGAGTGGACTGGTGGCGTCCTACAAACGCCGCCTGATTGGCGCCGCGGACGGACCGGCGGTGGCGGGACAGCTAGAGGCTGGCGTGGTACATCTGGGCGATCACGGCCTTGCCGGACTGTCATTGCTCGCGTCAGGCAGCGAAGCCGCCGTGGCGGCGCCATTCATGGGAGCCCGCGTTCTTGCCTTGGCGCCACTCCGCACGCGCGCGGCCCGCTCGGGGCCAGTCGCGGGTGGATTCGCGGGCCTGCGGTTCGGCGCGGGACGTGTGGCGCTGCTTCCTGAAGTCGCGGTGTTCCGCGATCCCAATCAGGGCGATCGTCGAGGACGGCAGTGGTTCGTAGTGCCGGCACTCGGTGTCCGGGTCAGTAACGCAAAGAGCCCGCGCGGCGGTTGCCGCATTGGACGATGGCCGCAGTGTTGACGATGAGTGCCGACACTGCGGCCCTTCGGCCATGGAAAGTCGGGAGGACGCCTACCGCGCCGGACCGCCCTTGTTGACCTGACCCACACCGTCGGTCATCCACTTCGGCGCGGGCTTGTCCATCAGGTGATGATCGAAGAACTGCTTCATCCGCGTACTGAAGTCTTTCTGGTTGTCGCGGTTGGTCAGGTTGTGCGCCTCGCCGGGATACGACAGGAGGATGACCTCCTTCCCGTTCTGGCGCGCCGCGTTGAAGAACTGCAGACCCTCGACGTAATCGACCGCGCCATCTTCCATGCCATGCAGGATCATGAGCGGCGTCTTGATGTTGCGCACATGAAAGATCGGGGACTGGTCTTCGTACAGGTCGTGGGCGTTCCACGGAGTGACGTTCGCCCCCATGCGCACCTGCCCGACGGTGGTGATGCCCTGCTGGACCGTCCCCGAGCTCTTGTACAACTCGTTGTAGAAGCTGACGAGGTTGGTCGGCGGCGCGCCCGTCACGACCGCCGCAAACATGTCGGTCTGCGTGACGATGTAGGACGACTGATAGCCGCTCCAGCTGTGCCCGTGCAGACCGATCCGCTTCGGATCGGCGTAGCCAAGTGCGATCACCTGCTTCACCGCCGCCGTCATACAATCCACGGCTGACGAGCCAGGCTTGCCGATCTCGTATACGATGTCCGGCTGAAAGACGAGATAGCCGTTGCTGGCGTACGTCGCGAGCTGCACGCTGTTGTTGTACGCCGGAATCGAAAAGTTGTGGTGCGTGTTGGACATGATCTCGTAGAACTCGACGACCATCGGATATTTCTTTCCGGGCTGGTAGTCGGGCGGCAACATCAGTGTGCCCTGCAACTTCTTGCCCTTCGATGTGGTGTAGTCGATCAGGATCTTCTTGCTCGCCCACGCGTATTCGGAAAGAATCGGATTGGCGTCCGTGATCTTCTTCGGAGACGCAAACGCGCTGTTCGAGACCCAGTAGTCGGGGAACTCGGCGAAATCCTGCTGCGTGAACAGCAGGCGGTCTGCGCTGTCGGCCTTGAGCACCCCACCAATGTTCTTGTCCGCCCACACGATGGGCGTGGGCGCCTGACCGGCGCGCACGGTCCAGTACCCCGACTTCTTCGTACGATCGCCATAGGCCGACAGTGTGATCGGCTTGGCCAGATCAATGCCCGTGTCGTCGTCGCCACCGCCACCGCCGCCACGACCGCCCGCTCCGGCGGGTGCGTCGAAGCGCACGACGCGGAACTGGATGTTCTGCGCACGGCCTACGCCGTTGGTCAGGTTGATCGCGCTGCCGCCGTCGAGCGGGACCTGCCAGACATCGAACTTGTCATACAGCAGCACCGACTTGCCGTCCTTCGACCACCCGCCCATGCCCCAGATCGGCTTCTCGTACGCATGGTCGTCGTCTTCGTTCACGAACGTCTTTCCCGGAACGCGCGACCCGTCAAGTTGCACCGCGTTGCCGGTTTCCAGATTGAACGCACGGACCTGCCTGTCCTTGAGATACAGGAACCAACGTGAGTCGGGCGAGGTGCCGTAGGTCCGTGACAGCGCCTTGTCGATCAGGGTGCGGGCACCAGTGGCGGCATCAACTTTGTACAGATCGGCGCGACTTCCACCCCACGCCACCTCACCGCGATAGGCCGCATCGTCACGCCCCACCCCGACGGCCGAATTCGCGGCCATCGTGACCGTACGCATGCTGTCGTTGCCGAGTCGCACGACGGTCGAGGTGCCCAGATGAACCATGGCGGGCAACGTCGCCCGTCGCAGTTGTGCGACCTGCACGATCTGCTGTGACTGCGGCTGCGCATCTTTCCAGTGCCAGACATCGACATTGGCCTTGATCGAGTCAGCCGCGGGAATCTCCGACTCCTGCTGCTTGAGACCGACGAGTACCCGTGAGCCGTCCTTGCTCCAGCGCGGAGCCGTGAACTCGCTCAGCACCATGTTCTTCGGGAACGACGCGATCTTCACCGGATCGAACTGTTGGGAAGTGGCTTCGCCGTCGCCGAGCCCGGTCCAGGTGAGCAACACGTTCTGCTTCTGCTTCATGTCCTTGACCTTGTCGCCGCGCAACACCGCCAGTCGCGCGCCCTCCGTGCTCCAGACGAGCTGATCGTAATCGGCGGGCATTGCATCAAGCTGGCGCGTTTCGCCGGTAGCCGGGTCCAGCAGGTAGACGCCGTTGCCGAGGCGATCGGCCGCGTCGACGGTATAGGCCAGCAACTTGCCCGAGTTGTCGAACTCGAACTGGTTCACGCTGCCGATCAGCCGATTGACGCCGGTGCTGAGGTCTCGCACGATCAGATCGGCACCGCTGTGTTTTGCGTCAGGCTGCGCCTTGTTCAGGCGAGCGGCGAGCCAGCGGGATCCCGTGGAAAACTTCCAGGTGGCCGCGTTCGGAATGGACGTCCTTTCTCCGGTGGCCACGTTCAGGATTTCGAGCCGTCCCGGCGTGGCTGGCGTCGCGGGTGCTGCTCCGCGCCCGCCTGCCGGCGTACCGGCGCCCGCACCACCACGTCCGCCTCGTCCGGCCGGCGGATTCACGAAGTAGGTGATCCACCGCGAGTCGGGTGAGAACTGCGGCGCGTTGCCTCCACCCCCGCCGCGCCCGCCTGCGCCGCCGCGTCCGGCGCCACCGCCGGCCGTGCCCAGCGACGTGGAGTACGTCTTGTCGGTATCGAGCGCCTTCACGTGCAGGGTCGGCTCACCGTCGTTTGGCGCATACGTGAACGTCGCCCACTTGCCGTCGTTGGAGATGGCCGCCGCGTTGATGCGGTTCCAGCGGCCGTAGTCGTCGAGGGTGAGCACCTTTCGTGCGGCGCCACCGGTGCGGTTCGGCGTCGTAGAGGCCGTCGGCGAATTCGACTGCGCCGCGAGCCACGATGGCAGGAGTGCGAGCGCGGCGAACGCGACCATGTTGCGCGCGATGGACGGGCACGAGAGACGGAGGGACGTCATAAGGACTCGGCAGTGGAAGGAGACCGATAATTTCGTACCCACAGCGGCAAGTGGCTATGGGTGGATCTCCACTCCCGACCGTGCTTCGGGCGGGTTCGCAGCGGACCGTAGCGTTCGCCGGTCCCGGCGTCACTGCACGAAGAGGTCCCAGCGCGTCGGGCGTCCATCCTCTTCGACCACCACGACAAATGGGGCACCCAAGTCCAATCGACGGCCTTTCCACCGAAGCGTTGTCGGCACGCCGTCGCGAAGCGTGACCTGCTGGGCACCCGAAGCGAGCGTCAGGTTCTCCGTGCGGAGTCGATAACGGTGCGTTCCTGCGCCGCGCACCATGAGTTCGAAGGCGACTTGTCCGCCACCTTCATTGGCGATCAGCCGGTAGGTGTTGGTCGGCACGTCCGATGCCCCGTCAACCGACGGCAACAGGTCGGCCATCAGCCACAGCCACCGATTGCTGGAATGGACCCACACTTCCTTGTAGACGTACATGTTCTGGGACGGCCAGTAGGGCAGGTCGGTGATGCCACGACTCTGCATGCCAACGGGCAACGAGCCCACGAAGTCGCTGGATGACACACTGTATTGCTGCGCCCAGTCGTATCCCTCGCCGTACATCGTACTCTGCGTGAACGGGTTGCGACCCACGACCCACTGCGCCTGTTGCTGTGCGAGATCGAGGCCGGCGCGATCGTTGCGCACACGCGACGCGGTGGACAACGCCTTGGCTTGCGACAGCAGCACCCCGTAGTTCCCTCTACGCTGGAACCAGACCGGAAAGGTGCGCAGATACCAGTCGCCTCCCATCCCGGTGCCAGCACGCACCTGCGCGGCGTACTCGCTCTGCTTTTCCATGTAGCGACCACCGGAGTCTGGCACCTGCATGCTGTCTGCCGTCCGATATACGTAGGCCGGCAAAACATTGTACGGTGCCGTGATGGTCGCCGTTTGCTTCTGGTACTCGGCGTAACGCGCGATCGTGGCGTACCACCGCATCCAATCAGGATGGTCGGGCAGCACGTCGATGAGTTGCGACAGTGCGACAATCGGTGCCTGATCCGCAGCGCGATGGAACTGATGAAAGAGTGTATCGCGGTCGGGGCCGGTGTAAAAGAACCCCGAGAGCGGGAGGGAAGACCCGACGCGTGTCACTTGCTGCGAAGCGGTCACCACCTTCGCCAGCTCGACGGCTTTGTCGCGGTAGCGTACCTCACCAGTGGCGCGAAACAGTTCGACGGACGCCGTGATGCCAATGGCCGCCAGTTCCATACGAGTCGCGGCAAACGCTGGTGTATGCCACGTGGACGGCCCTTCGACACCCACGATCGCGTGTTCCCAATCGTCGCGTGCGATACGCAAGCTGCGCTCGGCGAGGGCGGGATCACGAAACTTGAAAACGCGGGCGGCCAGCGCCGCTGCGGCCGCCGCGATGTAGTTCGCGTTGGGATTGTTCTTTGCTTCGACCAGTCGATCGTCCGCGTCACCGACGATGTTGTTCGACCAGTAATTGTGGGAACCGAAGCCCACGCGATATCCGCCATCGAAGCGTACCCGCAGCACCCACTCCAGTCCCCAGCGCGCCTCTTCCAGCAGTCGTTCGACCAACGCCGGGTCGTCCCCCATGGCCTCGATACGCTGGGCAATGTCGAGCAAGGCGTATGTGCCCTCGCCGGTATTGATCACGCCTTGTGACAGGTCACCGGCATCGTGCCACCCACCGCTCATCGTGATCCGCTTGTCGCCCAGCGTCGCAAACCAATCCTGATGGTCGATCCCGTGCACCCCGGGGACATCGAAGCCGCAGCGATTGCCATAGTAGAAATTGAGCGTCTTCCACACTGAAGACTTCCACGCGTCGTCACCAATACGGAATGGCTGCGTCGTGGTGCTGCCAGCCCGAATCACATACTGGCCCGGCGTGCGTACATCGGAGAAGTCCAGCTGTTGGAACGAGCCCCGCGCTGTTTGGACCGTGCCGACCGGTTTGCGCAGGACCGTCTCACCGAACGCGATATTGTCGACGCGCACCAGGTCGAACGTCTCCGCGGTGAGGCCTGTGGTGATCGCCGACTTGGTGGCGTTCAACGGGTAGCCGCTGTGGCTGTACGCCAGCGTGCCTGGCCGCGGCGCCCACCCGGTGTGTACGTCAGGTTCGACGCGCTGCAACTCAATGCGCCCGATCTCGAACGCCACTTTGTCGCTCGCGTCGGCCAGCATCTTGTTCACGAAGTAGCCGATCTCGAGACGCGTCACCCGATCGCGGGCCAGCGGTTCGATCTCCCACACGACTTGCTGCCACCCGTTGCGCGCCAGGGTGATGACATGTGTCCCCTCGCGGTTGTAGCGATCCGGCACCCGCTCGGCGCCGCTGTTGTGCATCACCAGCTGCAGCGGGAGTACGGGAATACCCTGGAAGTCCGGCCGAATCCACAACGACAGCCGATTGAAGCCGGTCCAGTCTTCGTTGTTGACTGCGCGCTGGAGATTCACCGCAGGCAGTCGCGGTCGGTTGCCGGTCGGTCCTTCGCGATACAACTGCATATCCGCACGCAGAACGCGCATTCCACCCAACACGGCCGAGTCGGGGAAGGACAGGCGACCAGCACCGCTGAATTTCCAGTCGGCTGGCCGCGTCATGTCGTCGATCACGCGACTGGCCAGCACCGGCTTGCGCAGCCAGCCATACTCCGCGGAGTATACGTGTTCGATGGGCAACAGCGGGCGAGGGACGGCGGCCGACTGCGCCGTTGATTTGGCGCTGCTACTCGCGAGTGCCAGGACCGTGAGAACGGGGTAGAGACGGGCCAACCGCATGGATTCGCGTGGAAGTGGAAGAGGAGCGGCACATGGAACACTTCGAGCTACCCATCACCATCGCTCCGGACGATATCGACGATCTGGGGCATGTCAACAACGTCGTGTACCTGCGTTGGGTGCAGGAGGTGGCGATCGCACATTGGAGTGCGGCGGCCACGGCGGAGCAGCAGGCAGAGGTGGCGTGGGTCGCGGTGCGCCACGAGATCGACTACAAGCGCGCGGCGTTGCTGGGTGATGCGATCGTGGCGCGCACGTGGGTCGGCACGGCCGACTCACATCGGTTTGAGCGGCTCACCGAGATTGTCCGCGTCAATGATGGGCGGGTACTCGCCAGTGCGCGAACGCTCTGGTGCCCGGTCAGCCGCGCGACCGGCAAACTCACTCGTGTGAGTAGTGAGATTCGAGCGCGGTTCTCGGTGGGCGGAGACTCGCCGCGCACGACGTGAGAGTGGCAACTGCTCGACTTTGGAGCGGGGACTGGGGACTGTGGAGTTTGGCCCAACTGATGGACGGGGGGACTGGGGGAGTGGGGACGGTGGACTGGGGTATCGAGGCGGGAGTGGGGACCGGGGACCTTGGACTGCGGATTGAGGAGACGGGACGCGGCGCGACGCGAGTTGGACCGCCGTCGCAGATCAAACGTCACCGGTCCCGAGTCCACCGTCCGGCTGTTCTACCCAAGTCAAAACTCAGCACTCCCAAGTCCTTCGGTCCCTTGGTTGCAGCCAGACTTCTACGTCCACGGTCCAGAGTCCGCAGTCCTCTTCAAAACACTCGCTGTCATTAGCGAATCTTCCCTCCGACGCGGCTAGAACCAGGCGTCCTGCATTTCGTACGGCGTCGCATCCGCGTGCAGGAGCAGTTCCGCGAGCTGCACGGTCCGAGGCAATTCCCAACCGAACCAGTAGCGCGCCGCCTGCAGTTTGCCGCGATAGAAGTCAGTATCCGCGGACGACGTTGTGGCGGCCAACGCATTCGAGGCGACGACGGCCTGTCGAAGCCAGAGCCACGCCACGACGGTGCGGCTCACGAGATCCAGATAGACGCTCGCATTGGCCAACGCACGCGCGGGATCCAGGCGAGTGCCAGCGTCGGCCAACGAGGCGGTCACCGTTTCGAGACGTGTCACCGCCGCGTCGAGCGCTTCGGCCAACGCGGGCAAGGTCGTCGCGTCGCGCACGACATCGCGCATCCGCGCCAGCAGCGCCGCGAACCCGGCACCGCCGTCCTGGCGCACCTTGCGTCCCAACAGGTCGAGCGCTTGCACCCCATTGGTGCCCTCGTGAATCGCGTTGAGTCGATTGTCCCGGTAGAACTGTTCGATCGGATACTCCCGTGCGAAGCCGTAGCCGCCCAGCGTCTGCATCGCGAGCGAGATCGCCTCCTGACCGGCGTCAGCGGGCCATGACTTCGCAATCGGTGTCAGCACTTCCAGCAGGGCCGCAGCTTCACGGCGTTCCTCGGCCGACTCGGCGGTGCGCTCGTCGTCGACCAAACGTGCGCACTCGAGGATCAACGCCAGAGCGCCCTCCACGATGGTCTTCTGGGCCAACAGCATGCGACGCACATCGGGGTGTTCGATGATCGCCACCGGGGGACGCAACGGGTCCTTCTCTCCGGGCAAACGGCCCTGCCGTCGCGTGCGCGCGTACTCGAGCGCGTGCCGGTAGGCCGCGTACGAGATGGCCGCACCGGCCCGGCCCACGGCGATACGGGCTTCGTTCATCATCTGGAACATGCAGGCCAACCCGCGATGTGGCTCGCCCACAAGTTCACCGATGCATTCCTCACGCTCACCGAAGTTGAGGATTGTGCTGGTGGTGCCGCGCCATCCCATCTTGTGAATGAGCCCGCCAAGCTGCACGCCGTTGGTCACCAGCACGCCGGCCGGATCGGAGCGAAAGCGCGGAACAAGAAACAGGGAAATGCCGCGCACGCCGGGCGGTGCACCTTCGATGCGCGCGAGCACCATGTGCACGATGTTCTCCGACATCTCATGCTCACCGCCCGAAATCCACATCTTCGTACCGGTGATGCGAAAGCTGCCTGCGGGATGTTCGTCGCCGGCCGGCGTCGCCGACGTTCGCAGGTCGGCCAGCGAAGAGCCGGCATCGGGCTCGGTGAGTGCCATGGTGCCGAGGAAACGCCCGGTCAGCAGCGGCTCCAGGTATCGATCGCGCTGACTCGGACTCCCGAACGAGGCGACGAGGTTGGAGACACCGGTGGTGAGCAGCGCGTACGACGCGGTCGCCACGTTGGCTGCGTCGAACCACGCCAGCGCCGCGGTGGCCACGACATGCGGCAACTGCATCCCCCCGTCGGCGACATCGTGCGTCGCCGCGATGAACCCCGCGTCCGCCATGGCCGCGATGCCCTCCCGGACCGCCGTCGGCGTCACCACGCGGCCGTCTCGAAGAAAGGGCTCATGCTCGTCGCTTTCCCGGTGATGGGGCTGCAGCGCCGACTCGGCGACCGCCCGGGCCGTCGCGAGGACCGCGTCGAAGGTCTCCCGCGAGTGATCGACGTAGCGATCACGCAGCGTCAGGGATTCGGCCTGCAAGACCTCGTACAGCTGGAACTCGAGATCGCGGTCGCTGAGGCGGGACATGTCGCGAGGGTCCGGAAGGGTGGGGAAGGGTTGTGCAGGACCGGCTTGCGGTCGAGTATATCCGCACCCACCCAACCATGGACGTGCCATGCGCCCCGTGCAACACCTGATGAACACCGTCGGCCTGCTCAGTGCCGCCTTGCTGTCGTTCGTCGACCCGACACCACTCCCGGCCCAAGCCGCGAGGAAGGTCTACATCTCCGTCGACATGGAAGGCATCAGCGGCGTCAACAGCGACAATCAAACCAGTGCCGCCGGCGCCGAGTACGGGCGCGCGCGCAAGCTGATGGTCGAGGACGCCAATGCCGCGATTCGGGGGGCGTTCGAGGGTGGGGCGACCGATGTGCTCGTCAACGACTCACACGGCAGCCAGCGCAATCTCCTGCCGGAGGACCTCGATCCGCGCGCCCGGCTGATCAGTCACAGCTTCAAGCGACATGGCATGATGGAGGGACTCGACGAGTCGTTCGATGCCGTCGTCTTCGTTGGCTACCATGCCAAGGCCAGTTCACCACGCGGCATCTTCGCGCATACCGGCTCGGGCGTGTTGACCGATGTGCAGGTCAATGGTGTCTCCGTCGGCGAAGGTGGGATGAATGCCATCCTCGCGCAGTGGTTCGGCGTGCCGGTCGTCGTCGTGACGGGTGACGACGTGGCGGTCGAGCAGCAGAAGGAGACCGTGCCGGACGTGCGCGGCGTCGTGGTGAAGCGCGCGATCAACAGTCGTGCGGTAGAGCTTCGTCCCCTGGCCGAGGCGCGCCGCGATATTCAGGCGGCCGTCAAGGCGGGAGTGACGGCGGCGCGAAAGTCAGCGCCCAAGCGCGCCGCGACGTATACGGTTCGGATGTCGTATCGAGACGCGGCGTTCGTTGAAGTGGCCACCGCCTTCCGCGAGGTCAAGATGGTGACGCCGACCTCGATCGAATTCACGCGCGAATCGATGCCTGAGGCCTATCGATTGATCCGCGTGATGTACCGGTTCGTCACGGTGGACTGACGTGACGCGTGCGCCCGCCGGCGCCGCGTGCAGTGCCTATACACCTCTGGAGATGCTGACGATGCGAGTTGCCCTCGCGCTGCTGACCTTCTCGCTGATTCCGTCAATGGTATCGGCGCAGTCGACACCCCGCGTATTCCTCGAAGATCTCACCTGGACCGAAGTGCGTGATCTGCAGCGCGCCGGCACCCGAACAATCATCATCGGCACCGCCGGGCAGGAGCAGAAAGGCCCGCATATGGTGACCGGCGAGCACAAATACGTGCTGCAACACACGACCGAGCGGATCGCCCGCACCCTGGGCAATACATTGGTCGCGCCCATCATCACGTACGTACCGGAAGGCAGCTGGAACACGCCACTGCGCGGACACATGGCGAAGGCGGGCACGATCACACTACCCGACGATCGATTCGTGGAACTGCTGGTGCACACCGGCAAGAGCCTGCGCGCTGGGGGGTTCACCACGATCATCCTGATCGGCGATTCCGGCGGCAATCAATCGGGGATGAAGGCGGCGGCCGACTCGCTGAACGCGGCGTTCGGGACGAGCGGAGGTCGCGCCCTGTTCATCGGCGACTACTACACCAAGGCCAGCGCCGACATCCGTACGTACCTCGGCGGACTCGGCTTCGCGACGGAAGCCATCGGCAGCCACGCGGGCATGGTCGATACGTCCGAGCTGCTGTTTGTAAATCCCTCACTGATCCGTCGCGACAAGCTGGCGCCGAATGGCGGCTCGCCCGACAGCGGCGTGAGCGGCGATCCGACCAAGGCGACCGCTGAGCTCGGCAAAGCCCTCGTGCAGATCAAGATCGACAACGCGCTTGCGCAGATTCGCGCCGCACTTCCAGCGGGAGGGTCCAACTGATGCGTATCGCCAGAATCACGTTGGCCCTGGTCGCCGCGCTGTTTGCCGCCGCGCCCGTCTACGCGCAGGAGCGACCCAATCTGCTGGGGCCACCGTATCTCGAGGCCATGACGTGGACGGAGGTGCGTGACGCCATCGCCGGTGGCAAGAAAGTCGCGATCATCCCTACCGGCGGCACCGAGCAGAATGGGCCGCACATGATCCTCGGGAAGCACAACTACATCGTCACGTTTGCGGCGGGGCAGATCGCGAATCGGCTTGGCAACGCGCTGGTGGCGCCGACCGTGCAGTACGTGCCCGAAGGCGACTACAATCGCGCCAACTTCGGCGACAAGCCCGGTGTCATCTCGCTGCCACGTCCCAGCTACGACCGATTGCTCGACGCCGCGGTGCGGTCACTCAAGGCCCATGGATTCACCGATATCCTGCTCATCGGTGACAGCGGCGGCAATCAGTCGGGGCTGACGAGTGTGGCCGATTCGCTGAACAAAGAGTGGGCCGGCTCAGGCGTGCGTGTGTATGCCCTCGTCGACTACTACCAGAAGGGCCGCATCGCCATCCGTGACTACCTGCAGAAGACCTACGGGTGGGACGCGGCCACCGTCGGCTCGCACGCCGGCACCAGCGATACGTCGCAGTTGCTGTACGTATTCGGCGACGGGATTCGGCTTGACAAGCTGATGCCGAACGGCGGCGGCCCCGAGTCCGGTGTCACCGGTGATCCCACCAAAGCGTCGGCGGCGATCGGCAAGATTGCGATCGATCAGAAGGTGAACTTCGCGATTGAGCAATACAAAACACTCAAGGGCGCGCCGTAGACGCGGCGCGCCTCGGTGGGTGGGCAGCGTCGAGCGTGCCGCTGCCTACCGCCGTGAGAATCGGATATTGCGACTGCGTTCGTCGATGTTGACGACGAACCCCGTCACGCGGCCGGTGCCATCGCGCTGGAACTCGACCGAGCGCATGCCACCCTGCGTCCCGCTGAAGTCGTCGCGCCACGCGTGCTTCAGGACGATGTCGCCGTGCTGCCGCGAACGCACGACGAGCGCATTGCCCCGCACCTCGACGGGATAGGCGATGCCCAACTCGTCACTTTCGTAGACGCCGGCATATTGGACGAGGTCGGTGGGAGGTGTCAGGCCGCGCTCGTCGACCCGCTCGGACCGTCGACCACGATACGTGAGGTACGCCGGATTGCCCGTGGCATCTTCAAACGTCATCGAGGCTCCATAGTTTTCCACCCAGAACTCCTGTCCGGTGCGCGCTGACATCGGCGCTTCGGCTTCCCCGGCGACGTGAGCAACGAGCGAGTCCCCGACGTGGCGGATGCGTACGTACCAGCCCGGACCCAAGCGATACACGCCGGCGTACTGATCGAGCGCGTAGCCAGCTATCCGCACGAATGAGCCGGCGCTGCGGGACGCGACCGTCGTGACGACCTGTGGCAGGGCATCCCCCAGAAACACATCGGCGAGGGCATAGGCTGCGCGCGATGTGTTGACCGACGGCGTGTTCGCCAAGACCACGACTCCGCCCCGCTGCTGCGGGAAGTGCACCAGGAAACTCACGAACGCGGCCCATGACCCGCTGTGCGACAGGCTGGGCGCGCCGCGGTACGTGCCGTGGCTGATGCCGAAGGCATAAGGAATCTGCGAGCCGTCGTTCAACACCCCCCGCGTTCGCATCAGTGCCATCGGCCCCGCGCCGCCCACGCGGGCGCTGTCAAAATTGATGAGCCAGCGCGCCATGTCATCGGCACTGCTCATCAGCGAACTCGAGCCCAGCGCGGTGAGATTGTTGGTGACGGCGCGCCAACCGCCAGCAGTACTCGCGCGGGTGTAGCCCAAGGCGCGGCGGGGAACGACCAACTGATGATCGTCGCGGAATACGGAGCTGGTCATGCCGAGCGGCTTGAACAGGGTGACGTCCGTCCACGCGCGGAACGACTGGCCGGTCACGCGCTTTACCATTTCGGCCAGCAGGTTGTAGCCGGTGTTGGAGTACATGTACTCGGACCCCGGTTCGAAGTTGAGCGTGCGCTGATGGTACGCCATCGTAAGGATCTGGTCGAACGAAATCACATCGTCGTAGCGCCAGCCGGCGAGCGTGAGTGTGCCCGGCCAGTCGCGCATCCCGCTGGTGTGGTGCAGCAGGTGATCGACGGTGATGGGCTTCGGCATGACCTGCAGTTCCGGGATGTATTTCCGGATATCGTCCGAGAGCGCGATCCGGCCCTGGTGGACGAGCATGGCAACAGCGAGACCCGTGAACTGCTTGGACACCGACGCGACGTCGAATACCGTTGACGGCGTGATCGGTATGCGGTGTTCGAGATTGGCGAGTCCGTATCCCTTCGCAAACACCACGCGCCCGTCGCGGACTACGGCGACGGACAGTCCCGGCGAGTCGCCGCGGCTGAATTCGGCGAACAACGAGTCGGCACGCCGCGTTTGTTCAGCGGAAGGCTGGCTCGCCGTCGGCTGAGCATCGGCGGTTGGCGCGGTGGCGGCGACGAGTACGAGGGTCGCCGCGAGAAAGGCGATGCGCGTCATGGGAGTCGGGTTGCGGGTCACGTGAGGCTCCACCAATCTTCGCCGCGTGACCGGAATCCGACAGCTCACGACGGCGACCCTGCAGCACGGTGTGGAAGCGCTCGCCCTCCGCGATGTGGATTTGCGCGCCATCGTCGAGCGCCATGGCGCACCGCCGCTGTGGGCGCGGCGACCGGGCTTTGCCACGTTGGTGCGCATTATTCTGGAGCAGCAGGTCTCGCTGGCGGCGGCCAAGACCATGTTCGAGCGTGTGCAGGCGTCCGTGGGCCGCGTGACTCCGGAGACCGTATGCGGGATCGGGCTGCCCGGTCTGCGCGGATTGGGTTTGACCAGCCAGAAGGCATCGTACATTCTGGGCTTGGCCGAAGCGATCCGCGACGGACGATTGGATCTGGCCGCGGTCGCCCGTGCGCCCGAGGACGCCGGCCGTGGACAACTGCTGAAGATGCGCGGCCTTGGGCCGTGGAGCGTCGACATCTACTTCCTGATGGCCCTGCGCCGACCGGATGTCTGGCCGCACGGCGACCTCGCGCTTGCTGCCGCCGTCCAGCAGGTGAAGCGCTTGGGCGCGCGTCCGACCTACAACGACCTCACCGAGTACGCGAAACGCTGGTCACCGTGGCGAGCCGTCGCCGCGCGCATTCTGTGGCATCACTACCTCGCCCAGCGCGCCGTGCGATAGTGTAGCGAGATAGCGCAGGGTAGCGCGACATCGGCTCGTTGCCGCCGAAGTCGCGCCACCACACGCTCACGCGCTGATCAGACCCCGCGTGTGTCCTGCAGCGTGACCGGTTCCATGCGTGGTGCCAGCAAGTGAATGATCAACAGCGCGGTGACATAGGCCGAACCGCAGACAATGAACACCGGCAGGTAGTCGCTGTTCGACGCTTCCAGAATTCGCCCGGTCAGTCGCTGGAACAAGACGCCGCCGGCGGCACCGGCAAATCCACCAAGGCCGACAATTGAACCGAGGGCCTGACGAGGAAACATGTCGCTGGTCAGCGTGAAGAGATTCGCGGACCACCACTGATGCGCGGCAGCCGCGACGCTGACGATCGCGACGGCCACCCACAGGGAGTTGGACAGCGGAGCCAGCGCGGTCGGCACGATCAACAATGCCGCAATGAGCAGTGTGACCTTGCGTGCGGTGTGCACCGCCCAGCCGCGCTTGATCAGGGCACCTGAAAGCCAGCCACCGCCGACGGAACCCACGTCGGCCACGAGGTAAATGACGACGATCGGCAGCGCCAGCTTGCCCAACTTGATGCCATACCGCACATCGAGGAATTTCGGCAACCAGAACAGGTAGAACCACCACACACCATCCGTCAGGAACTTGCCGACCACGAACGTCCAGGTCTGCCGGTAGCTGAGCAGATGCCACCAGCCAACGCGCAGTGGGGTGGTCGGTTCCGAGTGATCCTGTCCGTCGCGGATGTACTCGAGTTCTCGTGCACTCACTTTTGGATGATCACCCGGTCGCTTGTACATCGGCCACCAGAACGCGAGCCACACGAAACCGAACAACCCGGTGACAATGAACGCCGGTCTCCAGCCCCAGGTCAGGGTGATCCATGGCACGAGGATGGCCGCCACGACCGCACCGACGTTCGACCCCGCATTGAAGATGCCCGTGGAGAATGCACGTTCATGTTTCGGGAACCACTCCGCGGTGGCCTTGATCGCGGCGGGAAAGTTGCCGGCTTCGCCAAGTCCGAGGACAAATCGGGCCAGCGCAAAGCCGAACACGCTGTATACGAATCCATGCGCTGCACCGGCGATGCTCCACACGACGATCGCCACCGCAAAGCCGAGCCGCACACCAACACGATCGATGAAGCGACCGACGAACAGGAAGCCCAGGGCATACGCCGCAGTCCAATACGAGGTGATCTCCGCATACTGAATCTCGGACCATCCGAATTCCGCCTGCAACGTAGGCCCGAGAATTCCCGTGACCTGTCGATCGATGTAGTTGATGGTCGTGGCAAAGAACAGGAGCGCGCAAATCGTCCAGCGGTACTTGCCGATCGCTCCGCCGCGGGTCGAGTCCGATTTGGCCGGATGCGTACTCATGTGCTCATGCTCGCCGACGGGATAAGCGCCTCGACATCGGCGTTGCGCACCCGGTTGACGTCGCCGGGGATGGTCAGCTTGAGGGCACCGGCCGCCGTGGCGAACCGCACGGCGTCGGCCGCCGTCGCTCCTGCACGCAGCGTATGCAACAGAGCCGCAGCAAAGGCATCACCGCCGCCCACACGATCAACCACGTGTACCTGATAGCGGCCGCCATGATCGAACTGGCCGCTGTCCGCGCTCCATAGCCATGCCTGCCACGCATGCTGGCTTGCCGAGACCACGTCTCGCTGCGTGATCGCCACGCGTGTACACCCGTATTCCGCTGACACCTTCGCGGCCGTGGCGCACACCGCGTCGCGTGGCTCTGGAATCGCGCCCGCCGTCTCGATACCGAGCATGGTGCTGATGGCGCCGGGGTTCGCGATCAGCACGTCGGCCTGTGCGGCCAGCGGCTGCATGATCGGGCGGGGGTCGCGTGCACCCCACAAAGCCGGTCGGTAGTTGAGGTCGAGACTCACGCCAACCCGCAACGCCCGTGCGGCGGCCAGTGCGTCGGTCAGGCACGTCAGCGGCCCATCGCCGAGGGCGGGCGTGATGCCGGAAACATGCAGCCAACCAGCGTTCGACAAGATCGTCTGCCAGTCGAAAGACGACGGGTCCAATTGGGCGAAGGCAGAGCCGGCTCGATCGTACACCACACGCAGCGGTCTCACGTCGGCGCCACGCTCGAGAAAATAGAGTCCCATGCGTGATCCCGCGCGTACGACCTGCCCGGTGTCGACGCCTTCGGCGCGAAGCGCTCGCTCGGCCGCATCTCCGATGGCACCGAGCGGCAACTGCGTCACGTGGCGTGCCGGTGTGCCAAGATTCGCAAGACCCGCCGCCACGTTCGCCTCGGCGCCGCCCCACCACGTGCGCAGTTCGGGCGATTGAAACAACCGCTCGTCGCCAGGTGGTGAGAGCCGCAGCAGGACTTCCCCGAACGTCACGACGGGTTTGTCGGGGGCGATTGCGGGCGATGTGGATGTCGTCACGTTGTTCCCAAGCGTGCCGCACGAGCGCGCGCGAGACCATCCGCCGTGAGGCGCGCGCGGGCGACGATGGAGGTGAAGTCGCCGCGCCGCACCGCGGTTGGGTCGACGAGCGCGGAGCCAAGCCCGACCGCAACCGCGCCGGCCGCGATCCAGAGTCCGACATTCTCGGGCGTGACGCCGCCCGTGGGCATGAGCTCCAGGAACGGCATGGGGGCCAGCACGCTCTTGATGAACGCGGGGCCCAGCGTGTCGGCCGGGAAGACCTTGATGAGATCGGCACCGGCGTGATGCGCCCGAATGATCTCGGAGGGTGTGTACGCACCAGGCAGCATCGGCACATCGGCGCCGTGTGCGGCGGCGAGCACCTCATCTTCGAAGACGGGGCTCACGACGAAACGTGCTCCCGCATCGATGGCGCTCCGAGCGTCCTCCGCCGTCAGGACCGACCCAGCGCCGACTAGCAACCGCGCATCAGTGCGCTTCGCCAGCGTGGTGATGATGGCCAGAGCGCCCGGGGTCGTGAGCGTGACTTCGATGGCGTGTACACCGCCCTCCTGCAACGCATCAACGACGGCCTCGATGCGCTCGGGGTCTGACAGCCGTACGACCGCAACGGCCCCGGCGTCAATGAGCGCGTTGACAGTGGCGCGCCGAGAAGTCACGAGGCGTTCGCCCGCGTGTGCACATCGGTCTTGTCGAAGCGATACGTACGACGGGCCAACTCGTACGCGAGATCACGAGCAATCACTTCGGCGTCGCCGAGGTCCAGGACATGACGCGCCACCATGCTGCCGAGAAAGTTGGCGTCCATCCGCCGTGAGAGGTCATGACGGGCGGGAATGGAGCAGAAGGCGCGGGTATCGTCGTTGAAGCCGGCGGTGTTGTAGAAGCCCGCCGTTTCCGTGGTCTGCTCGCGGAACCGACGCATGCCCTCGATGGAGTCGTGAAACCACCACGGCGGTCCGAGACGCATGGCGGGATAGTGGCCAGCCAGTGGGGCCAGCTCGCGGGCGTACGCCGACTCGTCCAGCGTGAACACCACGAGCGTCAGTCGTGGGTCGTGTCCGTACTCGTTCAACAACGCGTGCAGATTGCGCGTGTATTCCGTGGAGACGGGAATGTCCGCCCCCTTGTCCGGGCCAAAGCGATCGAAGACGCGGTCATGGTGATCACGCAGCGAGCCGGGGTGCAACTGCATGACCAGCCCATCCACCGTGCTCATGCGCGCCATCTCGATCAGCATGTGCGCCTCGAAGGTTCGCTGATCGTCGGCCGAGGCGGCCCCGGCGCGCGCCGCCTGGAAGAGCTGTTCCATCTCTCCATCCGGCGCTCGCCTGGTCAACGGCTCGACGACCGCATGGTCCGTGGCAGTCGCGCCAAGT